>JARRNI010000310.1:0-6268 GCA_037385125.1 Pseudolabrys sp. | reverse complement strand
CGTCATCTGCATCGATCCCGAAGAGGGCGAATTGGCCCGGGCGAAAAAGAACCTGGGCGACAGACTGATCCTTTCCATCAAGGCGGATTTGCGCACCGCCATCGCGCGGCTGACGTCTGCCATCCGTAAAGCCAGCCTCGCGGACGGCGAGTGGGCCGAGTTGGTCCGAAGCAAGACCGCGTTCCGTCCCGAAGCATGGGGGACCCTTCCGGACGGAGCGGACGGCCGCACCCATCCGGTCAACGCGGCGCGCCAGATTCAAAACGCGCTCGCTGCCGAACCGGACGCGGTGCTCGTGGTCGACGGCGGAGAGTTCGGCCAGTGGGTGCAGGCGTGCATCGCGGCCCCGAATCGAATCATCAATGGTCCCTCCGGTGAAATCGGCGGCGGCCTTCCTTTTGCGATCGCGGCCAAGCTCGCGAAACCGGATTCCACCGTCATGACGGTCATGGGCGACGGCACCGTGGGCTTCTGCCTCGCGGAGTTCGACACCGCGGCCCGCTATGGCATCGCGGTCACGGCAATCATCGGCAACGACGCCCGATGGAATGCGGAATACCAGATACAGCTGCGTGATTACGGGCCCGACCGTCTGATCGGCTGCGAGCTTGGCGACGCACGCTACGACAAGGTTGCGGAAGGGCTCGGGTGTCAAGGCGAAATTGCGCAGGCCGGGAGCGACATTGCCCGGTGCCTCGCGCGCGCCACGAAGGCCGGCAAGCCAGCGTGCATCAACCTGATGATCGACGGCAAGCCGGCGCCGGTGATCCGAACGGGATAGAACCGGGAAGGGTCACTAAAGCCCGGCTGCTCTCAGTGCCGGCTCGTCGGCTTCCTCCGCTATGATCTCGGCACCATCGATCCGAAGCAGAGAGCCTTGCGGTCCCTCGACGACCCGTTCGGCGCGAAGTTGTCACCCATGTCTTAGGTACGCTGTGTCACCCATGTCTCCGGGCCGGACAAAAATGGGGTCTGGTACAGGTGGGTGGACTCGAACCACCGACCTCTGGTTCCACAGACCAGCGCTCTAACCAACTGAGCTACACCTGCACGGGCAACGGCCGTTGCGGGGCGAAACTAGGTTCGCGGGGCCGGTTTGGCAAGCCGTCTTCCCTCTCCCCACTGGCGGCGAGAGGTGAAAAACGGGCGCAAAAAAGCGAAAGCCCGGGCCATCACCCGGGCTCTGCTGCGCCGCGGCGCGCGGGCCGGCGGCGGCGAAAATTCAGAACGCCGTCACGCCGCCTTGTTGAAGGCGCTGGTGAAGCTTTCCTTGATCGGCTCGGCGGTGTCGGTGCAAACCTTCTGCGCCTCCTCGGCCAGTTCCTTGGCCTGCGCCGTCATGGCGTCGAACTGCTTGCGCATGAAGGCGGTGGAGAGCTCGACCACCTCAGCATAGGACTTGGCGCCCAGCATCTCGCTCATCAGGTCGAAAGTGGCGTTGGTGTTGGCGCGCGCGGCCTCGATCACCTTGAGGCCGTAGCCGGAGCAGCCCTTGGAGGCGGTAGAGTAGGTCTCCTCCATGACGTCGGTCGCCTCTTCGGCCGTGCTCTTCATTTTGTCGTAGTTGTCCTTGGCCATCGCGATGCCCTTCTCGGCCATTTCGCGGAAGGCGGCCGGCACTTCGAACTTCGGCATGTCGAACTTCGGCATTTCGAACACATTCGAGGCGGTCAGCATCGGGGTTTCGGTGGTCTCGGTCTCGGCCATGACTGAAATTCCTTTAAAGGCTTGCGAGGGCGGCACCTGGCTTGCACAGCGAACCGCAGCCCTTGGCTGACCGGCCCGCGCTTGTTTAGAGGACCCGCCGCCCGCGCCCGAAGGACGCGCCGGCGGATCGTTACGAAATGGCGCATAGCACAATTTTGGGTGCATTGCAATAAAAATATTGCATTGCACAATAGACGCGCAGCCTCCCCGCGCCCCGCCGGCCCACTCGGTGTCTAGAAGCCTTTTAGCCCAAACTCAGTGCCAGATGTCCTCGCTGGCCATTTTGGCGGCCCGTTTGGTCATCTCGCGGGCCTGATCGCTGAAGGCCGCGACCTGGTCTTTCAGATAGTCCGCGTGCAGCGACATGATTTCCTGGGAATCCTTCGCCCGCACCAGCCGCTCGGCAAAGGCAAAGGACGAGGCGATGTTGCGCTCGGCAAAGCGCATGGCCAGCTCACCAACCTCCTTGGCACCGGCAGCCCGTTTGTCGGCACTGCTGACCGCCTTCTGCGTGGCGGAGCAGAAGCTGTCGAAGGCCTGCCTGGCCTGTTCCACGCTTTTTTCGGCGAAGGCCCGCATTTCGGCGGGTATTTCGAGATTGCCTTGGCTAGCCATAAAGACCTCCCTGGCTTGGCACCCCAGCCCGGCTGTCTCTCACCCCTATCTGGGGCATAGCTCCGTCCTCGCTACCCATAAAACTTGATCTATTAGGGTTAGCGCCCGGTAGAGCACTCAGGCCGTCCCTCGGTCCGTGGACGCGGCGGCAAAGCCGCCGTATTAAGCATTCATTAGTCGTAATCCGCGTGTGCGAAAAAGCGATGAGTGGAACCGAGCGCCAATTCGCATGGCTGAACGATGAGCGGCTCGCGGAGCACGCGCTGAGCCCGGATCCGGCGTGGCTATGGAGCCCCGACGGCAGCCGGATGCTGTGGGCCAACGCGGTGGCCGCCGCTGTGTTCGATTGCACGACGCCGGCTGCGGCCAGCGCCTTGCGTTTCGAGCCGAAGCACCCCGCCGCCACGCAGATCGCCCGGCTTGCCGCCACGCTGCCGGCGGGCGGCGCGCCGCGCCTCGAACGCCTGCGCGGCTTCGGCGCGCGCTTCGGCGGCACGCTGATGTGCATGTGCTCACGCTTTGCGACCCACCACGACGAGGCGGCGATCCTGGTGGTAGCGATCGAGCGCGCCGGCAAGGAGCTGGCGCTGCCCGAACGCGCGCAACGGCTGCTCGCCGATCTGGCGCAGCCGGCGACCATGTTCAACGTGGACGGCGCGCTGATGGCAAGCAAGGCGGAGACCCGTGCGCGCCTCGGCGCAAGCCACGACCTGAGCGCGCTCGGCGCCGATGAGCTCGCGCGCGAGGCCATGGTCAATGGCAAGGCGGAAGGCGAGATCGCCGCCGGCAAGGTGATCATGTTGAAGCTCGGCGCCGAAAGGACGGTCGCGCTGCTGATGGTGTTCACCCAGGCGCCGGCGCCGCACGCCGCGATGCCCGAGGCGCAAAGCGAGCCTGTGGTGAACAACGCGCCGCCGGTGGCCCCCAATCCGGCCGCCACCGAAAAGCATGCGCGCCGCCTGCCCTTGCGCTTCGTCTGGCAGATGGACGCGGAAAACCGCTTCACCCTCGGCCGCGACGACTTCGCGCGCCTCATCGATCCCCAGGCCGCCGCCGTGCTCGACCGGCCCTGGGCCGAGATCGCGCAGGCGCTGTCGCTCGACCCGCAAGGGCGGGTAGCGGCGGCGCTCGCCGCCCAGGCCACCTGGAGCGGCATTTTGGTCGACTGGCCAGTGGTCAACGAGGCGCAGCCGCTGCCCATCGAAATGTCGGGACTGCCGGTGTTCGACCGCGAGCGCAAATTTGCCGGCTTCCGCGGCTTCGCTATCTGCCGCGACGTGGAGAGGCTGGAAGCGCTGGAACGCCGGCGGTCGGCGCCGTCACCGCAGCCACCGCCCGCGCCGGAGCCGCCGCCGGCCGCGGAAAAGCCAACCGAACAGCCGGGCGAAGAGGAGGCGGCCAAGGTCCTGCCCTTCCCCACGACGCCGGCACTCAGCCCGAACGAGCATTCGGCCTTCCAGGAGCTGGCGCGCGAGCTCGGCGAGCGGTTGAAGAAGCCGCCGCCCAGCCCGGAGCCGAATATCTTCGGCCCCGATCCCTTCGTTGCGTCTGCGCCGCCCCAACCGATGCAACTGACGCAGCCGCCGCGGACGGCGCGCAACGGCAATGCCGCGCGCGACACCGGCGAAGGCCGCCCCATCCTCGACCGCCTGCCGATCGGCATCCTGGTCTACCGCCTCAACAACCTGATTTACGCCAACCGCGCCTTCCTCGATTGGAGCGGCTACCCCAGCCTGGACGCGCTCGCGGAAGCCGGTGGGCTCGACAGCCTGTTCATCGAGAGCAAGGACGGCGCCGGCGAAGAGCGCCAGGGCGGCAAGACGCTCACCATCAGCACCGTCGACGACGGCGAGCGTGCGGTGCAGGGCCGGCTGTTCTCGGTTGCCTGGAATGGCGAAAACGCGCTGGTGCTGATGATCAATACGCAGCCGGCGGTCGACGAGAAGCAGGGCAAAGCCGCCGAACTCTCCCTGCGCCGGGCCGAGGCCGAAAAGCGCGAGCTTGACACCATCCTCGACACCGCCACCGACGGCGTGCTGGTGCTCGACCGCGCCGGCCGCATCCTTTCGGGCAACCGCAGCGCGCAGGCGTTGTTCAGCTACGACGCTCACGACATTGCCGAGCTGTCGCTGGGCGACCTATTCGCACCGGAAAGCCGATACCCGCTGCTCGACCATCTCGACCGGCTGGCACGCAACGGCGGTCCGGAAAGCTTCGACGCCGGGCGCGAGGCCATCGGGCTGGAGCGCAACGGCGGCCTGGTGCCGCTGCACATCACCATGGGCCGAATTGTCGACGGCGAGAAATTCTGCGCGGTGCTGCGCGACATCACCGCCTGGAAACGCAACGAGGAGGAGCTGATCGCGGCCAAGCAGGAGGCCGAAAAGGCGTCCATCGCCAAATCGGAACTCCTCGCCAAGATCAGCCACGAGATCCGCACCCCGCTCAACGCCATCATCGGCTTCTCCGAGGTGATGATGGACGAGCGCTTCGGTCCCGTCGGCAACGAACGCTACCGGCAATATCTCAAGGACATCCACGGCGCCGGCGGCCACCTCATCGGGCTCGTTAACGACCTGCTCGACCTGTCGAAGATCGAGGCCGGCAAGCTCGAGCTCAGCTTCGACAGCGTCAACCTGAACGACCTAGTGCAGCAATGCGTGGCGGTCATGCAGGACGAGGCCAACCGCGAGCGCGTCATCATCCGCACCTCGCTGCCGGTCTTGTTGCCGTCGATTGTCGCGGATACCCGCTCGGTCCGACAGATCGCGCTCAACGTGCTGTCGAACTCGATCCGGGTCGCGGGCGCCGGCGGCCAGGTGATCCTCTCCACCGCCCTCACCGACGACCACGAGGTGGTGCTGCGGGTACGCGACACCGGCCACGGCATGGGCGAGAAAGAGCTGGAGAGCGCGTTGGAGCCGTTCCAGCACCTTGCCACCTCGCCGCGCTGGGGCGGCGGCAGCAGCCTCGCGCTGCCCATCACCAAGGCGCTGGCCGAGGCCAATCACGCCCGCTTCCGCATCACCAGCCGGGTCGACGACGGAACCCTGGTCGAAGTCGCCTTCCCGGCCACCCGCGTGCTCGCGCAATAGCGCACGGCGTCGGCCGAGCGGCCCCGCGGGCGCCTTGATCCGCCGGCCATGAAAGGGTCACAGAGACCGCCCAAGCTTGGTTGAGCATGGGGACGCCGTGCGGGCCCAGGCCCTGAGCGAGATGCGCGCCGTCACCGGGCTGGCCCCCACCCTGCGCGGCAAGACCACGGTGCGACTGTTCCCCACCGGCAGCGTCAGCTTCGACGACGTTCGGCTCGGCGACGCCAAGAAGCCGGCGCTTACCGCCAAGCGGCTGACCGCGCGGCTGCGCTTCTTTCCGCTGCTAGTCGGCCGGGTCGAAATTGCCGACGTGTCGCTGGTCGACCCCACCATCGCGGTCGACCTCGAGCCGAACGGTGGCTCGAACTGGTCCGGCCTGATCGAGGCGCTGGCGCGCAGCCAGAAGCCGGACGCGCAGCGGACCGCCGCCTTCTCCGAGATGCGCATCCGCAACGGCACCGTGGTGCTGCACGATGAGGCGCGCAAGCTGAAGGAGACCTTCAACGACGTCGCCTTCTCGCTCGCCTGGCCGTCGATCTCCAAGAGCTTCGGCGCTACAGGCCGCTTCGTCTGGCACGACGAGCCGCTCGACATGAACGTGACGCTGGCCGACTTCGCCGCGGCGCTGGCCGGCAAGACCAGCGGGCTGAAGTTGCGCATCGCCGGCAGCCCGATGAAGGCCGCCTTCGAAGGCGCCGTCAGCTTCAAGCCTACGCTCAAGATCGACGGCACCTTCGCCGGCGACGCCGCCTCCTTGCGCGACACGCTAATCTGGGCCGGACAGAAGCCGCTGCCCGGCGGCGGCTTCGGCAATTTCGCCATCAAGGCCAAGGCCGACGTGACGGGCGGCA
>JARRNI010000309.1:0-11430 GCA_037385125.1 Pseudolabrys sp. | reverse complement strand
CGCGGCTTTGCGTTCCTTGCTCATTTGCGCTTGGCGAGCTTCTGCACCGCCGCGTGGCGGTGACAGCTCACCAGATGATCGTTGACCATGCCGACCGCCTGCATGAAGGCGTAGACGATAGTCGGGCCGACGAACTTGAAGCCGTGCGCAACAAGCTCCTTGGACATGCGGCGTGAAATGTCGGTCTCCGCCGGCACCTGCTTCATGGAGCGGAAATTGTTGAGCGTCGGTTTGCCGTCGAGGAAGTCCCACAGCAGGTGCGAGAAGCCGGGGCTGCTTTCCATGATCTTGATGTAAGCGCGCGCCGAGGACACCGCGCCCTCGATCTTGGCGCGGTTGCGCACGATGCCAGCATCCTGCATCAGCCGCTCGATTTTTTTCGGCGTATAGCGCGCGATCTTTTCGGGCGCGAAGCCGTCGAACGCCCGGCGGAAGTTGTCGCGCTTTCGCAGGATGGTGATCCAGGACAGCCCGGCCTGGAAGCCGTCGAGCATCAGCTTCTCGTAGAGCGCGCGGTCGTCATATTCTGGGACGCCCCATTCCTCGTCGTGATAGGCGACGTAGAGCGGGTCCTGCTTAGGCCAGGGGCAACGGGTGAGGCCAACGGGATGGAAGACGGCGCTCATTCGGCCGCTTTCGCCTCGCCCGGCCAGGCGAACTTCGCCCAATCCGGCTTTACCGGGCGCAGCGCAATGCCGCCGCAGGTCAGCGGCATGCCGGCGGCGAGCGCATCCGCCACGCGGTCGAGCCGCAGCATGGCCAGCGCGCGGCCTTGCGCCGCCGAGCCGAAGGTGCCGACCTGCTTATCGCCCGCCATCACCGGGAGGCCGGACGAGGGCGCGGCGTCGTCATAGGCGACCGGCACGATACGGCTGCGCGCGCTGTTACGGTGCTCGACGCGCGACACCACCTCCTGCCCGACATAGCAGCCCTTGTCGAAATCGACGCCGGCGAGCTGGTCCATGTCGGCCTCATGCACGAACGTGTCGCCATAGGCGAAATCCTCGCCGCCGCGCGGCACGCCGAGCGCGATGCGGTGCATCTCGTAGGCGTCAGCCTCCGCCAGCGCGGCGCCGAGATCGGCGGCGGCCTCTCCCGCCAGATACGGCGGCAGTATCACGCGCATTCCGAGCGCCGGCAGGCGCGGATCAGGGTAGCAAAGGCCGTATTCGCTGTCGCCCGCGCCGTCCCACACCGCCATCACGCCGAGCGCTTCCGACAGGTCCTCCACTAGCACCTTGGTGCGCAACTTGTAGAAATTGAGCTTCTGCGCCAGGGCCCCGGCGAGCACGCGCGGGCAGTCGAGGAAGAAGCCGCCGTCGTCTGCAGGCGGCGCTTCCGCCACGATGAAATCCACGGTGATCTTGCCCTGCGGGGTCAGTAGGGCGGCGAAGCAGGGGCTGCCGGGCGCCACCGCGCCGACATCATTGGTGGCCAGCCCGTTTAGGAAGCGACGGGCGTCGTCGCCGGCCACCTTGACCACGCCGCGGTCGGGGAGAAGCGCTGCCTGCATTGCCAAATCCTTGGATTCTCCAGCCCTGGTGTCTTGCCAGAACTTGCGGCGAAACGTAAGCGCTGTCGGCGAGGGCTCAAGCCCGGGCAAGAATGGCTGCCATAATGGCCGAAAGCTACGATCTGATCCTCAAAGGGGGCACCGTCGTCAACCAGGACGGCGAGGCCGTGCGCGACCTCGGCATCCGCGCCGGCCGCTTCGCCGCGATCGGCGACCTCGCGCGTGCCTCCGCCGGCGAGATGGTCGATTGCCGCGGCCTGCATCTGCTGCCCGGCGTCATCGACAGCCATGTGCATTTCCGCGAGCCGGGCCTGACCCACAAGGAGGATCTGGAATCGGGCTCGCTCGGCGCCGTGCTCGGCGGCGTCACCGCGGTGTTCGAAATGCCCAACACCGACCCAACCACCACTACGGCGGAGGCGGTGGCCGACAAGCTCAAGCGCGCGCACCGCCGCATGCATTGCGACTTCGCCTTCTATGTCGGCGCCACGCGCGAGAACACCAAGGATCTGGGCGAACTGGAAATGCTGCCGGGGGTGGCCGGCGTGAAGGTGTTCATGGGCTCCTCCACCGGCTCGCTACTGATTGAGGACGACGAGGGCGTGCGCGCGGTGCTCGAAAGCATCCGCCGGCGCGCCGCCTTCCACGCCGAGGACGAATACCGCCTGCGCGAGCGCATGAGCCTGCGCGTCGAAGGCGATGCGCGTTCGCATCCGGCCTGGCGCGACGCCACCGCCGCGCTCATGGGCACCCAGCGGCTGATGCGGCTTGCGCGCGAGACCGGCAGGCGCGTCCACGTGCTGCACGTCACCAGCAAGGAGGAGGCCGCATTCCTTGCCGATTACAAGGACGTCGCCACCGCCGAATGCACGCCCGCTCATCTCACGCTGGCCGCGCCCGAATGCTACGAGCGATTGGGCACGCTGGCCCAGCTTAACCCCCCAGTGCGCGATGCCAGCCATCGCGAGGGCCTGTGGCGCGCCATCGCGCAAGGCGTGATCGACTCGATCGGCTCGGATCATTCCCCGCATACGCGCAAGGAAAAGGCGCCAGAATACCCCAAGACGCCTTCTGGCATGCCCGGCGTACAGACGCTGGTTCCGCTTCTGCTCGACCACATCAATGCCGGTCGCCTCACCTTGCAGCGTTTCGTCGATCTCACCAGTGCGGGACCGGCGCGCGTTTTCGGCATGGCGGCCAAGGGCCGCATCGCCGCCGGCTACGATGCCGACCTGACCCTTGTCGACCTCAAGCGGCAGGAAACCATCACGGACGCCTGGATCGCTGCCCGTGCGGGCTGGACGCCGTATGCCGGCATGCGCGTCGCCGGCTGGCCGGTGGGGACCCTGGTGCGCGGCCACAAGGTGGTGTGGGAAGGCAGCCTGACGGCGCCGGGTCGAGGCGAGCGGGTCCGCTTCCTCGACACTCTGCCAGGCTGACGCGTTCACAAACTTTGGTTGCAATATTTCAACTAAAGCGAGATTTTTTCCCCAAAAGAATCCTGGAAATTTTGCTCAGCGAAATTGAAAACTTCGCGCAACCGGCTATTGAACGGTAGTAAAGCGCCCGGCCGCCTCGTTTCGCGCCGCATCCTGGTAGTCGCAGAGCAGCCGTCGCAGCGGGATATGTGGTGGCAGGGCGTTGCGATGGCGTCCGTTCCAATCGACCTCTCGACCGTGGAGGTGGAGGCCGCGGCCGCCATGCTTGCGAGGGACGGCTTCGACCTCTGCATTGTGGACACCGGCGTGCCCGATGCCGATATGGCGGCGGTCGCGCGCGTGGCGCGCTCAGCGCCGCTGGTTTTTTGCGTCGGTGCCGCCCGGCAGCCCGCGCCCTGCGCACGTCGATGGCGTTATGGTCAAGCCAATCAGTTCGGACGAGGCCCGCAAGCTGGTGGAGGTCGGCGCGCGCACGAAGATCCCGACCCGCGTTCTGATCGTGGACGACTCGGGCACCACGCGCGGCATCGTGCGCAAGGTGCTCGCCGCCAGCCGCTTCACGCTCGACATCCATGAAGCGAGCGAGGGCATTGCCGCACTCGGCGAGATCGGCAGCGGCAAATTCACGCTAGTCTTCCTCGACTACAATATGCCCGGCCTCAACGGTTTCGAGAGCCTGTCAAAATCAGGCCTATTGCGCCGAAGGTGTCGGTGGTGATGATGACAGCGACCCTCGACAACAAGATCGCGGACCGCGCCCATTCCTTCGGCGCGCTCGGCTTCCTCAAGAACCAGTTCTTCCCGGCCGATATCGACGCCGTGCTCGAGCGCCATTACGGCCTGGACCTGCCGCTGCGCTAACGGCTGCCGTCTATTAGGACATCGGGCCGGCCTACTGCCGCACCTGCTCGATGGAAAATTCGCCGTTGCGGATGCGCTCGCCCAGGCCCTCGGCGAAAGTGGCCGCGGCGTCCTCGCCATAGGTGGACACGAATTCGGCAAGCGCGGCGAACAGGCAGGCCTGCGCCAGACAATCGCCGTCGATACCGTCGAGCCGTGCCTCTGCCCAGGCTTCCTGCAGATAGCCGAGCGCCGCGCGTTTCTGCTCATGATCCGAAGCCGCGTAAGGCGCCTCGGTCGAACGACCTGTCGTATTCACGACTCTTCCTCGTCCTCTACGGTCGGGCCACGAAGGCCTTGCCCAAACGTCCCTGACTTCGCGAGCGACGTTAGCACGCACGCCGCGGCACGGGGCGCGGACCTTAAGGAAGGGTTAATCGGAGCGGGGACGGCGCACGCGGTCGCGGTCAGTTCGCATAACGCGCGGTGATTTCGCGCGCGATCTTGGCCCCCTCGAGCAGATAGCGGCGGATGGCGAGGTCGGCGGCCGGGGTGCAGGTGCGATAGGTCTGCTGGAAGCCGCGGTATCCATGATTGAAGCTGGCGATGAGCTTCTTGCGGCGCTCCCCCTCCGGGGCCTCGGCGTCGACCAGCGCCTGCATCTCGTTCCGCCATTTCTGCCCTTCATGGGCGCCGCAGATGCCGCGCAAATAGTGCAGGGCGCCGAGAATCTCGGCCAGCCGTTGCAGGTCATGGTCGAACGGCGCCGGCGTATTGTAGTCGGCGCGCGCCGGCGCTGCCGCAAGGCAGATGAGCAGCGTGGCGATCGTCAGAAGCTTTTTCACGTCGTTCGGCCGGATCGTGGAGCGCAGACCTGATATGCCCCCGCTCTGAGGCAACCGCAAGGCGGCTCGCGTCAGCGCCGCGGGGCCAGCAGGCTGGCCGCCGTGGCGACGATTTCATCAAGCCCCTCGGGGGTCCTGAGCTTCGCCACCTCGGCAGGCTCCAGCCAGCGCGCGTCGTCGAGTTCCTCGTTGAGCACCGGATCGCCCGAAAGCCAGCGCGCGGCGAAGCTCAGGATGACGAAATGGCGGTCCACGCGCCCTTGCGCGTCCCGCATGATCACCTCGCGGTGGCCGGCGAGCGCGACCGGCTCGATGGCGAGCCGGGTTTCCTCGCGCACTTCGCGCGTCACCGCTTCATGCAACGTCTCGCCGGCTTCCACCGCGCCGCCCGGCAGCGTGTAGAGATTGAGTGCGGGCTTGCGCGCGCGTCGCACCACCAGCACCTTGCCGTCGCGCATGATGGCGGCGCTGACCGCGAGAATGGGGCGGTTCGGGTAGGCGCGGGCGTCGCTCATGACGGCGCGATCATGCGCCGGGCCGCATCAGGCCGTCCACCACTGCCTGCGGCGCCGAGGGTGGGCTGCGCTCGGCGTCGGCTTCGCCCTCGCCCTCGCCATGGATGAGCGCGCCGGCGGGCGCGACCATCGGCTTGAGCCAGACAGCGGCCGCTTGCCCGATGAGGCCCTGGCGCACGGCCGGCTCCGCCGCGTCATAGGCCGAAATCGCCATGTCGCGGCCCTTGAATCGCGAATGCGCGAAGTGCTCGCGGTAGCTCAGCGGCCGCCAGGCCAGGAAATCCTCCACGCAGTCCGGGCAGCTCGACAGCATTTCGAGCAGCATGATCGCTTCGTTGAAATGGTTGAGATAATCGGTGGCGAGCCCGGTGACGGGATTGATATTGGCGTCGGCAAGCGGCGCGGCGCCGCGTTCGCTGTCGGGCGCTTGCGCAGGCCGGATGCAATCCTGATATTCCATCGATGCCCCGCCGCCGATTGAACCCCGCCCCGAGCAGCCCAACTTTCCGCCGCGCTACAACGTGGCGCCGACGCAGCCGACTCCGATCGTGCGTCTGATGGAGGGCGAGCGCCAGTTCGCGCTGGTGCGCTGGGGCCTGCTGCCGTCCAGGGTGAAGGACCCGCGGGAATTCACGCTGCTGATCAACGCGCGCGGCGAGAGCGTCGTCGACAAGCCGGCCTTCCACGCGGCGATGAAGCGCCGCCGCTGCCTGGTGCCGGCCGACGGCTTCTACGAATGGAAGGCGGTGGGCGGCCGCAAGCAGCCCTATTTCGCGCGGCTGAAGGCGGGCGGGCCGATGGCCTTGGCCGGCCTGTGGGAATGCTGGACCGGCCCGAACGGCGAGGAGCTGGAAACCGCCGCCATCGTCACCACCAATGCCAACCGCAAGCTCAGCGAAATCCACGGCCGCATGCCGGTGATCCTGGTCCCCGAAGCGTTCGACCTCTGGCTCAATTGCGCGGAAGTGGATGCGCGCAGGGCCGCAGCGCTGATCCACCCCGCGCCGGAAGACCTGCTCGATATCTATCCGGTATCCATGGCGGTCAACCGCACGGCAAATGACGATCCGAAGCTGATCAAGCCGCTGGCGGAAGGCGCGGAGGCAGCGCCGGCCAAGGCGCCCAAGCGCCCGACGCGCGAGAAGCCGGTGAAAGAAAAGAAGGAAAGCGGGCAGGGGGCGTTGTTTTGATGCTCGCTGTCATTGCCCGAGAAAGCGGGCAATACAGGAATCGCGGACAACACAATGATTGCTGAATCATCCGCTTGCGCGGATGATAAACGCTTACGCTTGCTGCGCTCATTGAGGCCGACCGGGGGCTACAACACCTTCCCCGGGTTCAGGATCCCGTTCGGATCGAGCAGGTGCTTGATTCCGCGCATCAGGTCGATCGCCACCGGGTCCTTGTAGTCCGGCAGAATGTCGCGCTTCATCACGCCGACGCCGTGCTCCGCCGAGATCGAGCCGCCGAGCTTCTTGACCACCGCGAACACCACCGCATTGACCTCATCCCAGCGCGCTAGGAACTTTGCGCGGTCCGCGTCCTGCGGCTGCGTCACGTTGTAGTGGATATTGCCGTCGCCGACATGACCGAAGGGCAGCGGCCGGCAGCCGGGTATGAGCCGGGTCACCGCCGCGTTCGCCTGTTCGATGAAAGCCGGCACCGCGGCGACCGGCACCGATACGTCGTGCTTAACCGAGGCCCCGCTGTGGCGTTGCACCTCGCCGAACAGCTCGCGGATACGCCAGAAGGCTTTGCCCTGCTCCAGGCTGTCGGCGATGGTGGCGTCGAGCACCAGGCCCTTGTCGAAGCCTTGGCTGAGAATTTCCTCCATCACCTCGCGCAGGCCGCTGCGCGCCTGCGACGACAGTTCGACCAGCACGAACCAGGGATAGGGACCGTCGAGCGGCATGCGGCTGGCAGCGTCGTGATTGACCACCGCCTCGACGCCGGAGCGCAGCATCAATTCGAACGAGGTGACGCCGCCGGCTGTCCGCTCGCTGGCGAGGCCCAAAAGGTCGAGTGAAGCGTGCGGCGAAGGCACCGCGACGAAAGCAGTCTCGACCGAGCGCGGCTTGGGCACCAGCCGCAGCACCGCCGCGGTGATGATGCCGAGCGTGCCTTCCGCGCCGATGAACAAGTTTTTAAGGTCGTAGCCGGTATTGTCCTTCTTCAGTTTGTTGAGGTTGGGCAGGATGCGGCCGTCAGCCAGCACCACCTCCAGCCCCATCGCGTGCGAGCGTGCAATCCCGTGCGTCAGCGCCGCGGTGCCGCCGGCATTGGTGGAGAGATTGCCGCCGATGGTGCAGGTGCCCTCCGAGGGCAGGAGCTGCGGATAGAGCCGGTCTTTCTCGCTTGCAGCTTCGCGCGCCCGCTGCAGGGTGACGCCGGCTTCCACCGTCATGGTGTTGGAGATCGGATCGACTTCGCGGATGCGGTCGAGCCGGGTAAGCGACAGCAACAGCTCACCGTGCTGCGGGATCTGGCCGCCGACCAGGCCAGTGTTGCCGCCCTGCGGGACGATCGGCGTCCGGGTCTCGTTGGCGAGCTTGAGAATGGCGGCCACTTCCTCTACCGAACCCGGCCGCAGCACCATGGGCGTAACGCCCTGATAGAGGTCGCGCATTTCGTGCAGATAGGGCATCTGCGCGTCGCGCTCGGTGACGGCGTATTTGTCGCCGACGATGGCCGCGAAGCGGGCAAGCAGGGCCGGTTTTGTTTCAGCAGCGACGGCAGGCATCAGGGTTGTTCCATCTCATGCGTCTCATCACGCCAGGGATCGTAGACGACCACGCCGGTATTCGCGAAATTTCGCACATTGCGGGTGACGAGCGTGAGATTGTTGCTGCGCGCGGTGGACACGATGAGCATGTCGGAAGGGTCTCGTGTGATCCGCCGCGCCCGCAGCGCGCGGCTGAGCCGCAACCAGTCGGCAAGAACATCCCGTGTCAGAGGCAAGGTCCGCTGTTCGAAAATTGGTGTGACCTCATTCTTCACCCAATTCATCAGACGGCGGCGTCTGGCCTTGTCGCTCACCGACGTGGCGCCATCCCACAATTCGGCCAGTGTGACAATGCTGATCGCGGTTTCCGCGCGCGGGATGTCGGCAATCCAGCGGCTGATGGCCGGGTCGGGGCGGTCGCGAACGCTGTTGGAAACGACGTTGGTGTCCAACAGCCATGTCACGACGATTCCTCATCGTCGAACGGACCATCGAAGATTTCGCGGCGCTTGTCGCGCAAAGGCATTGGAAAGGGCCACTCGAACTCGACGCCCTCGGCGAGACCGCGATATTTCTTCGACGCTTCGATGAAGCCCGCCAGGGTCTCCGCCTGCTTCGCTTTCGGGTGGACTTCGTAGCGTTGGGGGTCGACCACCAGCACGGCGGTTTTGCCGTGCAGCGTAACCTCCTGCGGCTGGCCGACGCGCGCTCGCCGCACCAGCTCCGAGAAGCGCGCCTTGGCGTCCTGCAACTTCCAAACGCGGGCTTTGGTCAGCATGGTAGCCCATCCCGCCTCTTACTAGTCTGACTAGTCAATATAGGTGCGCGTGCGGCCTGTCGCAACCAGCCAGCGGCCACCAGCTGCGGGCTCCATCATGAGCCCCGTGGCGCCGCCGCGCGCTTGAGCCGGTCGTTGATCGCTTCGCCCAGGCCCTCATGCGGCACTTTCATCACCGCGATGGAAGTCGCGCCGGAAGCGTCCAGCGCGCGCAGATGGGAAAACAGATTGGCTGCGGCCTCGACCAAATCCCCGCGCGGCGAGAGGTTAAGCGTCATGCTATTCGTCGGCGGCACGTCGGGCCCGAAGGCGAGCAGCGCCTCGCCCGGTCGCACGGTCTGCGCGTTCAGGCGCATTCGCGCCCGCGGCGCGTAGTGCGAGGCCAGCATGCCCGGCGCCGCTGGCGCCTGTTCGGCCGCTGCCGGGGCCCGCGCCAGAGGATGCCCGAGTACCCGCTCGATCTCGGCGCGCGGCAGCCCGCCCGGCCGCAACAGGGTGGGTTCGCCCAGGCAGGCCACGATGGTCGACTCCACGCCCACCATGCAGGGCCCGCCGTCCAACACCATGTCGATGCGCCCGCGCAGATCGGTCAGCACGTGCGCCGCGCTGGTGGGCGAGACATGGCCGGAGCGGTTGGCCGACGGCGCCACCACCGGGCCGCCGAATGTCTTGAGCAGCGCCTGCGCGGTCCGGTGCGCCGGCATCCGCACTGCCACGCTGTCGAGTCCGGCCAGCGCCAGGTCGGACTCCGGGCAGTCCGCGCGCTTGGGCAGCACCAGCGTGAGCGGGCCCGGCCAGAAGGCAGCCGCCAGCCTTTCCGCCGCCCGATCGAAGGCGCCCAGCCGCCGCGCCGCCGCCATGTCCGCCACATGGGCGATCAGCGGGTTGAAGGAGGGCCGCTCCTGGGCGGCATAGAGCCTGGCCACCACCTCGCCCTGGCAGGCGTCGGCGCCGAGCCCATATACGGTTTCGGTCGGGAAGGCGACCAGCCCGCCGGCCTTGAGGCAGCGGGCGGCGGCCTCGATGCCGGCCTGATCGGCCTGCAAGACCCGGGTTCCCGGCTCGGCGGTCATCGGACGAAGCTTCCCCGTGCTTGCGTTTGAGGGTCCCGAGGTTATAAGACCGGCCTCTAGTCGGAGTGTAGCGCAGTCTGGTAGCGCACCTCGTTCGGGACGAGGGGGTCGCAGGTTCAAATCCTGCCACTCCGACCAAATTTTTCAAACACTTAGGCGTTTGTTTAGCAAGCAGCAAGAGTTGCCCCGACAGATTGCCCGACAGTTATTTTTGACCAAGCGAGCTCGGGGGTTCTGTAATCTCCCCCCGGCCCTTCGTCCGCGCGTGGTGGTGTGGCGCCTGCTACGCCGAGCGCGGCGCCCAGGCCGCGCAGACGACCTGCGACGTGCTGGCTAGGGTCACCGCCTTGACCTTCGCCTCGCACAAACCCTCAAGCGCCTTCCGGCGGTCGTGCTGACAGCCACGGCGCGGAAGTTCCAGCTTGGAGATAATGTGCGGTAGAGGCAGTGAGCTTCTCAGTTGGCACGGCAGGCCCTCCCTGGGGTTAAATCTCGGGAGACAGCCAGCCAGCCAGAATCACTCCGCCCCGGTTTCCTTCGAGGTTTTTCAGCGCGACCTAACTGATCGAAAAGGCGCGCTTCAAAAAGGACCGATTCAGTTCGTCCGAAGAGTTAATCGCGCAGTAGTGTCTTGCACGAAAGCGGCGTCCGTCCTCACGCCGCGGATGGATACCGCGTTCCCAACTCAGGGCAAACAACGTGCTCGCCTTCGCGCCGCAGAACCTCATGCAGTTTCGGCGATGCCGCGCGCCAAATCGTCCAACTGTCGACCTCAACATCCGGCCGCAAGGGATGCTGCTGCAGAGCTTCGGGACTGCAGATGTGCAGAAGCGCGAGATAGGCCCCTAAGGCGCCGCTGATCGGCTCGCTCGGAAGCTCGCCCATGTCGTAGATGCGCAGGAGCTGCATGTGTTCGGCGGGCGTCAGTATCACCTTCTGCCCTTTGTTGGGACCATCGGGCACATGGCAATAGTTCTCGATCCAAAACCTCGCCTTGTCGCTGCGTGTGAAGCGTCGCGTTTTCATCTTCACCTCTCCCATGGCGGGTCCAGCAGCGGAGGCTGTTGACGAGCCAAGGTTTTAGGATCGGTTCTGGCTTGTGGCGTCAACCTCAATCTCGTCGCCAGCATTGCCTGCAATCGCGTTGCCTTTTCCCAATTTGCTAGAGCTTCCGCATCAGTCGCATCTTTCGGGGCGGACTCGCGGGACAGCAGCGTCGCCCGCACGAAGCTCTCGATCAACGGAACATCGCTCTGCGCGAAATGTTGCTTGCTGACCGAGCCGACTATTCTCTGAAATAGCTCGCGCTCAACATCATTCAGATGCGATGGCGGCTGGAGCCGTCGTTGTCTGACATCGACATCGAAGGCGGCGGATTTAAGCGCCGATTTTCGTCCGCGTTGCATCGTAATTTCCCTAGACTAGATGTTTACGTGGACCTTTAGTTCCAAATTTCAATAAAAAATCTGGACGTTTAGGAAGATTCGACTGCCGCCGCGCTCCGTAAGTCGGCTTATGGATTTTTGCGGATGCCCCCGCACCCCCGATATAGGAGGAGCCGTAGAGATAGGGCTTGCCTGATAGGATCAGCCGCTGCGCAAGTTCAGGGCAGCTCTCGTCGGTGGCGGCCGAGTTGGTCTGGATCGCGATGGGGCAATTGCCCCCAACTTTGCCGAAAATGCAAAGTAGGTGGCTTGAACAACCG
>JARRNI010000308.1:0-5800 GCA_037385125.1 Pseudolabrys sp. | reverse complement strand
TGCAAATACGGGTTTCCGCTCCTGCGCAAGCAGGGCGGCGCCATCGTCAATCTCTCTTCGGTGCTCGGCCTGATCGGCAGCGCCAACCTGCCGGCCTACAGCGCGTCGAAGGGCGGCGTGTCGCTGCTCACCAAATCGGTGGCGCTGCACGGCGCCCGCTACAAGCCACCGGTGCGCTGCAACGCCGTCTGCCCCGCCTTCATCGAAGGGCCGATGGTCGACGGTATCGCGCAGGGAACGCGCGATCCGGAGGCGGTGCGCAACCGCCTGTCGAGCGACATTCCGCTCGGCCGCCTTGGCGCGCCGGAGGAAGTGGCAAAGCTGTGCGTCTACCTGCTGTCGGACGATTCTTCTTTCATCACCGGCGCCGACGTGCCGATAGACGGCGGGCTGACGGCGCGGTGATTGTATGGACTCGTCATGGCCGGACTCGTCCTGGCCATCCACGTCTTTCTTTTCAGAATGGCCAATAAGACGTGGATGCCCGCGACAAGCGCGGCCATGACGGCGGTGAGGGAGGTCCCTACCCCCGCATCAGCGCCGTCACATGCGCGTCGACCGAGCGCGCTAGGCCCTGCAGGTCGTAGCCGCCTTCCAGCATCGACACGATGCGGCCCTCGGCGCTGGCGTCCGCGATCTCCATGAGCTTCTGCGTCGCCCACGCGAAGTCCGCCTCCACCAGATTGAGATTGGCGAGCGGATCGCGGGTATGGGCGTCGAAGCCGGCCGAGATCACCACTAGGTCCGGCTTGAAGTCGCGCAGCCGCGGCAGGATCGCGGTCTCGAAAGCTTCGCGAAACTTGTCGCCGCGGTCGCCGGCGCGTAGCGGCGCGTTGACGATGTTGTTGTGCTCGCCACGTTCGCCCACCGCGCCGGTGCCGGGATAGAGCGGCATCTCGTGGGTCGAGCAGTACATCACCGTCTTGTCCGACCAGAAGATGTCCTGCGAGCCGTTGCCGTGATGCACGTCGAAATCGACCACGGCGACGCGCCCGACGCCGCGTTTCTTCTGCGCGTAGCGGGCGGCGATCGCCGCATTATTGAACAGGCAGAAGCCCATGGGCCGGGCGGTCTCGGCGTGATGGCCCGGCGGGCGCACCGCGACGAAGGCGTTGGCTGCGGTGCCGCCCATCACCTCGTCCACGCCTTGCATGCCGCCGCCGGCCGCGCGCAGCGCCGCCTCCAGGCTCCCCGGCGACATGGCGGTGTCGGCGTCGAGATGGATCACTCCTTCATCGGGGCATGCATTGCGGATCGCATCCACGTATTCCATCGGATGGCACAGCGCGATCACCTCGGCCGGCGCCATGGGCGCCTGCTCGCGCGCCAGCGTCTGGAATTTCTCGGCCTCCAGCGCCCGCTCGATGGCGCGCAGCCGGTCCGCCCGCTCCGGATGCCCCATGGGCGTCTGGTGCTCGAGACAGGCGGGATGCGTGAGGAGGAGGGTGGTGGACATGACAGGGTTGTAACGCGGGTCTGTCCAGGGGCGCAAACGTTTCGCGGGTGCCGTGCGGCATTCTCTGCCTGTCGTCGCCCGCCAACCGGTCCGCGCGAAGCGCGGCCTGATGATAAACTCCGGGGGGCGATCCAGTAAACACCGGCCTCTATTTTGATCGACAGGCTGGCGGATACTGGATGCCCCGCATTCGCGGGGCATGACAGCCTGAGCGCGTGAGCGATCACCGAGATTGGTTCGCTCTACGTTTTCGCCGCCAAACTTACCCCCTCCGGCATCGGCACATCATCCGGCACGAAGAAATCCGGCTGCAGCGGCTGGCTCGGATCGACGCGGTATTGGTCGAAATCGGCGACGCCGTCGGAGGCCAGGAACGTGTCGTCGATGAGGAAATTGCCGGTGAAGCTCGCGGGCTTTTGGAAGATGCGATAGGCCGCGTCGGCCAGGATCTCCGGCTTGCGCGACATGCGCATCACTGCGTCGCCGCCGAGCAGGTTCTTGATTGCCGCGGTGGCAATCGTCGTGCGCGGCCACAGCGCGTTGACCGCTACCTTGCCGCGCATCTCGCCGGCCAGGCCCAGCACCACCAGGCTCATGCCGAACTTGGCCATGGAATAGGCCGTGTGCGGCGCGAACCACTTCTCATTCATGTCGAGCGGCGGTGACAGCATTAGGATGTGCGGACTCGCCGACTTCTCCAGGTGCGGCAGGGCGTGTTTCGACACCATGAAGGTGCCGCGCGCATTGACCTGGTGCATGAGGTCGAAACGCTTCATGTCGGTCTGCCTGACCGGCGTGAGCTGGATGGCGCTGGCATTATTGACCACGATGTCGATGCCGCCGAAATGCGCGGCGGTCTTATCGAGCGCCGACTTCACCGCCTCCTCGTCGCGCACGTCGACCGCCATCGGCAGCGCCCCGCCGCCCAGCTTGGCGACCAGCGCCGCGGCGCTGTCGATGGTACCTTCCAACTTGGGATGCGGGGTCACCGTCTTGGCGGCGATTGCCACATTGGCGCCGTCGGCGGCCGCCTTCAGCGCGATGGCCAGGCCGATGCCGCGCGAGGCGCCGGTAATGAACAAGGTTTTCCCGCTTAGTGACATGGTGCCCTCGCATTTGGTTTGCTTTCTTCCTAGATGAACTTTGCGTCCCTGCACAGCCCGAGGCCGCCCATGCAGTTATCCGGCATCCACCATCTCACTGCCGTCTCCGGCGACGCCCCCGGTAACCTGCGCTTCTATACCGAGGTGCTGGGCCTGCGGCTGGTCAAGAAGACCGTCAACCAGGACGATGTGAAGGCCTATCATCTTTATTATGCCGACGCGCTCGCGTCCCCCGGTAGCGACATCACTTTCTTCGATTTCGGCACCGCGCCGGAAAAGCGCGGCAACAATTCCATCACCCGCACCGGCATGTGCGTTGCCGGCGAGGAGAACTTGCGCTGGTGGCTTGCGGGCTTCGACGAACAGGGCGTCAAGCACGGCGACATCGCCGAGCGCGACGGGCGGCTGACGCTCGATTTCGAGGACCCGGAAGGCCAGCGGCTGGCGCTGGTCGATGACGGCGGCGAGGGCGAGGCCAATCCCTGGCAGCGCAGCCCGGTGCCGCTGGAGCGGCAGATCCGCGGGCTGGGGCCGATCACCATCACGGTGCCCGACTTGGAGCCGACCGAGCAGGTGCTGCTGCACCTGATGAACATGACGCCGGACCGCGATTACCCGCATCCGGAATCGAACCGCGATCGTGTGCATGTCTACCGCATGAACGGCGACGGGCCGGGCGCCGAATTGCACGTGGCGGTGCGGTCGGACCTGCCGCCGGCGCATCCGGGCATCGGCGGCGTGCATCACGTCGCCTTCCGCTCGCGTGACGCCGACTACGACGCCTGGGCGGAGCGGCTCAACGTAATGCGCATTGCGAACAGCGGCAAGGTGGACCGCTTCTGGTTCCGCTCGCTCTATTTCCGCGAGCCGAACGGCGTGCTGTTCGAATTGGCGAGCGACGGTCCCGGCTTTGCGGTGGACGAGCCACTGGAGCATCTCGGCGAGAGCCTGATCCTGCCGCCGTTCCTGGAGGACCGCCGCGGCGAGATCGAGGCGGGGCTCAGTCCGCTGTGATTTCGACTCGATAGGCCGAGTAGCCGCGCGCCGCGCGGACTCGCGAAGTGCTGTGAGTTTTCTGGTGGGCTTCGCTGCGCTCAGCCCGCCCTACGACGGGCGTTAGGCTCTACGCCCTCACTCCGCCAGCGCCGCCTGCGCATGGGTGATGCTGTCGGCGCCTTGCGTGACCACGCGCTCGAGCCCCAAAGCCTGCACCGCGATGTTCTCGGCGAAGAAGCGCGCCAGCGCCGTGCGCCCGGCGCCGTCGGTGCCGAGACGCTGCGCCGCGAGCGCCTGCTCGGCCAGCAGGCAGCCGCCGGCCGCGCTGCCGAACAATCTGAGATACGGCGTGGCGCCGGCGAGGGCCAAGTCCGTGCCCTGCTGCAACAGCAGCCATTGCGTGGCGCGGTCGAGGCTGTCGACTGCCTCGGACAGGCGCGCGGCGGTCTCGCCGAAGCCGGGTGCGTTGCTCGCCTGCACGTCGGCTACCGTCGAGCGCAATTCGTCGAGATAGAGCGCGACCGTGCCGCCGCCTTCCAGCGGCACCTTGCGCGCCACCAGGTCGAGCGCCTGAATGCCGTTGGTGCCTTCATAGATGGCGGCGATGCGCGCGTCGCGGTAATGCTGGGCGGCGCCGGTCTCCTCGATGAAGCCCATGCCGCCGTGCACCTGCACGCCGAGCGAGGCGACCTCGATGCCGATGTCGGTGGAAAAGGCCTTGGCGACCGGCGTGAGCAGCGAGCAGCGTTCGTGCGCCGCCTTGCGCATCGCTTCGTCCTTCTCGCGCAGCGAGCGGTCGAGCGCGACGCCTGTGGCGTAGCAGATCGCGCGCGCCGCGCCGGTGAGCGCGCGCATGGTGAGCAGCATGCGCTTGACGTCGGGGTAATGGATGATGGCGCCGGCCGCACCTTGGCGGCGCTCGCGCGCATAGGCGAGCGCCTGCTGCACGGCGCGTTCGGCGATGGCCGCGCCCTGCACGCCGACGGCAAGCCGCGCGCGGTTCATCATGGTGAACATGGCGGCCATGCCCTTGTTTTCCTCGCCGATGAGGAAGCCGGTGGCGCCGCCATTGTCGCCGAACACCATGGTGCAGGTGGGCGAGCCATGAATGCCGAGCTTGTGCTCCACCGAATGGGCGCGCACGTCGTTGCGCGTGCCGTCGGGTAGGAATTTCGGAATCAGGAACAGCGAGATGCCCTTGGTGCCGGGCGGCGCGTCGGGCAGGCGGGCGAGCACGAAGTGGATGATGTTGTCGGTTAGCTCGTGCTCGCCATATGTAATAAAGATCTTCTGCCCGGTGATGCGGTAGCTGCCGTCGCTCGCGCGCTCCGCCTTGGTGCGCAGCGCGCCCACGTCGGAACCCGCCTGCGGCTCGGTGAGCTGCATGGTGCCCATCCATTCGCCGCTCACCAGCTTGCCGAGATAGCGCTCCTGCAGATCGTGCGAACCATAGGCATGCAGCGCGTCGATCGCCGCCATGGTCAGCACCGGGCCGATGGCGAAGGCCATGCTGGCCGAGTTCCACATCTCGACGCAGGCCGCGTTCACCGCCTGCGGCAGCTCCTGGCCGCCCCATTGAACGGGCGCCGCGAGCCCGTTCCAGCCGGCGGCGGCCCAGGATGTGTAGGCCTCCTTCCAGCCGGGCGGCATGGTCACCCGGCCACCCTCGAACGGGGTGCCGAATTTGTCACCCACGCTGTTGAGCGGCGCGATCACGTCGGACGCGAATTTGCCGGCCTCTTCCAGCACGGCTTCGACCGTCGCCTGGTCGAGCTCGCCATAGAGCCCCTCGGCCAGCGCGGCCGAGAAGCCGGAAGCGTGCAGCAGCGCAAAAGCGATGTCGGCAACCGGCGCGCGGTAGGTCATGCGGCTAATCTAGCCGCGCGCGGGCGGGGGTCAACGTGCCGGCCGGAAAGCGGGAATCGGCGGGAAATAATGGCGGTGGCCGAGCGTTGATCGGGGCGGGCGCCGGCTATATGGTCCGCGCGCCGCGCTCTTGCGGCCTTTCCCGCCGGTTGCAATTGGGGCGTAGCCAAGTGGTAAGGCAGCGGATTTTGATTCCGCCATTCGGAGGTTCGAGTCCTCCCGCCCCAGCCAGCCAGTGCGGTCTCTCGGTGGAATGCGCGGGAGCGCATAAAGGTGCGGACATTTCCGGCGTTTAGCCCTGCACTGCACAGGCTCTGCAGCGCAGATTGGCCACCGTCACGGCAACATGGCCCGTTTTCCGGTGCCAGTCTCTGCCTGC
>JARRNI010000307.1:0-5802 GCA_037385125.1 Pseudolabrys sp. | reverse complement strand
CGCGTGCCGCAGGGCGGCGACTATGCCGAATGGGCGGCGCTGCGCGAGATGAGCCGCGCCTTCCTCACGCCCTGGGAGCCGACCTGGCCGGCCGACGATCTCACCCGCGGCGCCTTCCGCCGCCGGCTCAAGCGTTATGCCGAGGATCTGCGCAGCGATCTCGCCTATGCCTTTCTGATCTTCCGCAACAGCGACAACGCCATGGTCGGCGGCCTGACGCTCGCCAATATCCGCCGTGGCGTGGCCCAGGCCGGTTCCATCGGCTACTGGATCGGCGCGCCCTTCGCGCGCCAGGGCTATATGACCGCGGCCATGCGCGCGCTCATACCGTTCTGTTTTGGGACACTTCGGCTGCACCGGCTGGAGGCGGCCTGCATCCCCACCAACGCCGCCTCGATCCATCTGCTGGAAAAGACCGGATTCCAGCGCGAAGGCTATGCCCGCGCCTATCTGTGCATCAACGGCAAGTGGCAGGATCACCTGCTCTATGGGCGCCTTAAGGAAGATGCGCTTTAGCCTGCCCCGCCTTGGGCTTGCCACGCTTGGCCTGCTATACAACCGGGCTGGAACGGCCGCCGGCGCGTAACGCGCGGCGCGATGGACGATGTCGGGGAGTAACCAGATGGCGCGGGTCGGGGCGGGCGCTGCCGCTTGTATGATGCTGGGGCTAATGCTCGGCGGCTGCGGCAGCACGGGAACCGGCGGCAGCACGGGCGGCGGCCTGTTCAACACGTCGCCGCTCGACATGTTTCATCAATCGGCGAAAGCGACCAAGGGCGGCACCGCCGATAGCGGGCCGGTGGTCGATACCGAATACGATTGCCCGGACGTAAAGATCCGCTACGGCGCGTCTACGTTGATGATCGGCGACAAGCCGGGGCAGGGCGAGCCGAACCCGCTCGACGTTAAATATCAGGGCAGCATCACGCGCACCGCCCGCGAATGCCATCTCACCGGCAATATCATGACCATGAAGGTCGGCATCGAGGGCCGCGTCATTACCGGGCCGGCTGGCAAGCCGGGCGTGGTCGAGGTGCCGCTGCGCATTGTCGTTGTGCAGGAAGGCGTCGGCAATACGAAGCCGATCGTCTCGAAATTCGCGAACCAGGCGGTGACGATCAGCAACGCGGTCGACCGCGTCACCTTCACCCACATCGATCCCGACATCTCGTTCCCGCTGCCGACGCCGGTCACCGACATCAGCCAATACGTGGTCTATGTCGGCTTCGATCCGGTGGGCGCGCAGATGCACAAGAGGCCGGTGCGCAAGCGCCCGCGGCATCGTCGCCGCCGGCCCAAGGGCCCGCCGCGCTCGAGCTAGAACACAGATGATGCGAGCGCCCCGCGATCTCGCCGGACCCGTCGCTAGTTCAGCTTATTGCGGACGTCCTCGATACCCTTGGCGATCAGCTCGTCGGCGAGCTTGCCCTTGGCTTGCTGGCTGAGGATCTTCTCGGCAGCGGCGACGGCGGCTTCGGCCGCGGCGCCGCGCACGTCGGCGGCGGCCTGCGCCTCGGCCTGGGCAATCTTGGCTTCCGCCATCTTAGTGCGCCGCTCGACGAATTCCGCGACCTTGGCCTTGGCATCGGCCGCCACGCGCTCGGCCTCTGTCTTGGCGCCTTCGATGATGCTCTGGGCCTCGCTCTCGGCCTCGTGCCGCCGGCGCTGATAGTCGGCGAGCAGCTGGGCGGCCTCTTCGCGCAGCTTGCGCGCGTCTTCGAGTTCCGCCTTGATGCGGGCGGCGCGGTCGTCGAGCGATTTGGCGATCGTCTTGTGCGCCCCCATGTACATCAGCAGGCCGAGGAACACGAGGAAGCCCAGCAGCACCCAGAATTCGGCTTCGTGCAGCATGGTTCCCGGTCCCTCAGCCCTTGAGCACGTCGTCGACCGCGTCGGCGACGGCCTTGTCGCTCGGCGCCGTGCCGATCAGCCGCTCGACAATCGAGCCGGCGGCGTCCTGCGCGATGGTGCGGACATTCGCCATGGCGGCCTGCTTGGTGGCGGCGATGGTCTTTTCCGCGTCCATGAGCTTGCCGTTGAGCTCGTCCTCGGTCTTCTTGCGCGCGGCCTCCGCTTCGGCTGCCTGCTTCTCTCGCGTCTCGTTGGCGATGGCCTGGGCGCGCGAGCGCGCATCGGCCAGCGCCTTTTCGTAGGCTTCGACCGCCTCGTCGGACTGCTGCTTGAGCCGGCCGGCCTCCGCGACGTCGTCTTCGATGCGCTTCTGCCGGCTGTCGATGACGCGGCCGACCTGCGGCAGTGCCCATTTCGCCATCAGCGCGTAGAGCAGGACGAAGGTAATGACCAGCCAGACGAGCTGCGACGGGTACGTCTGCGTGTTGAACGGCGGAAAGATGCCGCCGTGCTCGCCAGCCAGCACGTGCTCGGTCGTCGCCGTATGGGTGGGCTCAGCCATCGCCTGCTCCGAACGCGCCTCCTCTTAACCTCGGCTTACTTCAGCGCGAACAGCAGCAGCAGCGCGATCAGCAGCGAGAAGATGCCGAGCGCCTCGGCAATCGCGAAGCCAAAGATCAGGTTGCCGAACTGGCCCGCGGCGGCGGACGGATTGCGTATCGCCGCAGCCAGATACTGGCCGAAGATGATGCCGACGCCGATACCGGCGCCGCCCATGCCGATGCAGGCGATGCCCGCACCGATGTACTTTGCTGCCAATGGATCCATGACCGACTCCTTTTGGTTTTCTCTTGTCCGTTCGGGCCTCAATGGCCCGGGTGAATAGCGTCGTTGAGATAGATGCAAGTCAGAATGGCGAAGACATAGGCCTGTATCACGGCGACCAGCGCTTCCAGCGCAAACAGTGCCACGATCATCCCGAAGGGAATCACGCCGCCCACCCAGCCGACGGCGCCGAGCGCCCCGCCGAGCAGAATGATGAATCCCGCAAAGACTTGCAGCGCGATGTGGCCGGCCAGCATGTTGCCGAACAGACGTACACTGTGCGAGATCGGACGCGAGATGAACGACAGGACCTCGATCGCCACGATCATCGGCAGGATCGCGATCGGCACGCCCTTGGGCACGAACAGGTTGAAGAAATGGACGCCGTGGCGCACCACGCCGTAGATCACCACAGTGAAGAACACGGTGAGCGCCAGCCCGGCCGTGATGATGATGTGGCTGGTGACCGTAAAGCTGTAAGGGATCAGTCCGAACAGGTTCAGCAGCAGCACGAACGTGAAGATGCTGAACACGAAGGGGAAGAACTTCATGCCCTCGTGGCCGGCGGACGAGCGCAACATCTCGGCGACGAACTCGTAGGTGAGTTCCGCGGTCGATTGCAGGCGCGTCGGCACCGCGCGGCCGCCGGCCGTGCCGCCGACCAGGAACAGCGTCAGCAGGACGACGGCGCACACCATGGCCAGCGCCGAATTCGTGAAGTTGATCTGCGCGCTGCCGAGATTGCCGAGCGAAAACAGATTGACGATGTGGAATTGGTGGATGGGATCCATGACGATCGCGTCAGTCGTTCAAATGTCTTTTATCGACCACCCCGGCTGCCCGCATCACGTTCAAGACGCCGGCGGCAAAGCCGAGCATGAGAAACACTATGAGCCCCCAAGGCGACGTGCCCAACCAGCGGTCGAGCAGCCAGCCGAGGCCCGCACCCACCAGCACGCCGCCGACCAGCTCGCTAGACAGCCGGAAGCCGCGCGCCATCGCCGATCGATCGGCGGTCTGACGAGGACCGGAGCCGTTTTCGGATGGTCGGCTTGCTTGCGCGAGCCGTTCGCCGAGACGCTGGAGCCTCGCGGAGAGTTGAGCCTCGTCGTCCGGCGGTTCCGTGCGCTCGCCTTTCTCCTGCGTGTCGTCAGCCATGCTCACCGACCCGCTCGGAATTAGGCCTCGCTTTTCCCGCCGCCCTAAAAGCCGCGCGGACCATACTGATCGGGTCTGCCCAAGTCAAGAAAGCCGCCATGTGGCATAAGTGGCTGATTTACCCGCATTAATGCGGTACTTTGCGGCCGGCGCGCGGGCCCAATCCACCGCATTGCGGCATGTCCACCGGCTCGCCATCTGCGTTCTTCAAGCATGCCTGGTGCCGGTGCTAGTCTCGTGCCCGACTGCGCGTGGCAATTGGAAAGGACCACTTCTCATGCGGAGCGTGACCTTCGTCATCGCCTTGGCCGCCGCCTGCGCCGCCTCGCCCGCGCTGGCGCAGGCCCGTATTCTGACCGTGCAGGGCGAGGCGCAGCCGCCCGCGGCGCAAACGCCCGATCAGCCTCAGCCGCCTGCGCGCGCGCAGGCGCCGGAACGCCCGGCGCCGCCGAAGCAGTTGCCGGCACAAGAGGATGCACAGACGAAGGCTCCGCAGAACGAGGCGCCAGGCGCTGCCGGCGAAGGCGCCGGCAAAGCCGCGAGCTCAGCCGCGAGCGAGATCAAACGGCAGGACCGCGCGCTGCCGTTCGGCCGTGGATGGCACCCGCTCTGGGCCCGCTTCCGGGGCCGCTTCGGGTTTGTCCGCGTCGGTCACGGCTTTCTGCGGCTCGACCGCAATTCCGGCCGCGTTGCCTATTGCTCGGCGCGCGCGGGGAGTTGGAGCTGCGCCACCGTGCCGGAGCGTGATTCGCCGCTCGCGCGGCAGATCGATGAGTTGCGCGATGAAATCGCCGGCTTGAAGAAAGAGGTAGCCGACTTGCGCGCGCCCCCGCCGCATCCGTCGCCCCCGCCGCAGACGGTTCCGCCGCCGCCGGCGAACCAGCATGGCGGCAGCGGGCTCAAGCTGCCCGGCCACGCGGACATCGCGCGCGCCCGCGGCTTCATCGCCGATACTTTTGCCGACACTTGGCACCGCCTGGTTGACATGATCGAGACCATGCAGAAGGACCTGCTGCAAGGCGGCGGCGACGATACCAATCGGGTTTCGCGCACCTGATGCCCGGCCGGCTTTCCAGCATCAGTACGGCGAGCCCGCAGGTGATCGCCAGCGCGAGCCTACGCGTGGACACGCCCGGCATCGGTTTCACCGACATCACCGCGCAGGCGGCGGATTTCGTGGCGCGGGCGGGCGCCGGCGACGGCGTGCTGCTGGTCTATTTGCGCCACACCTCGGCCTCGCTCGCCATCCAGGAGAACGCCGATCCCGACGTGCAGGCCGATCTCACCGCCGCCCTCGACCGGCTGGCGCCGGAAGGGACGCACTGGATCCACGACGTGGAAGGCCCGGACGACATGCCGGCCCACGTCAAGGCGATGCTCACCGGCGTATCGCTGCAGGTGCCGGTGGCCGGCGGGGCGCTCGCGCTCGGCACCTGGCAGGGCATCTATCTGGTGGAACACCGCCGCCGCCCGCACGGCCGGGAGGTCATATTCCAGTTCATCGGCAGCAGGCGCGGGTGATTCTCGGTCAACCCTGAGGCGGTGCCGAGGTGTCGCTCCTTGGCGCAAGGGCCTTGATTCCATTGCAGGATCGTCTTTTTAACGGGCGCGGAGCGGCTCGCGCGGGCGTGCGCGGGGGCCGGGGTGCGGCAAAAGAAAATGTCGCGCTTATCTTGTCTCCGCCAAAAGTAGGGTATGTAGATTGCGGGCGAGGCGCCTCCCGATTGCGCCTTGCGGGGGTGGAGAGGTTGCTGGTTTGAACGAGGCTGCGAACTATCGCCTGGTAATCGCCGACGACCATCCGCTGTTTCGCGGCGCGTTGCGCGAGGCGGTTGCCGGCATGCTGGAACACGTGGACATCGCGGAAGCGGGCACCTTCGACGAGGTGGCCGGGCTGCTCGACAACGGCGGCGATGTCGATCTCATCCTGCTCGACCTGAAGATGCCGGGGGTGCGCGGCTTTTCCGG
>JARRNI010000306.1:0-7465 GCA_037385125.1 Pseudolabrys sp. | reverse complement strand
ACGGGCCTCGTCTATCTGGATGACCTGGCCCATCGTCTTCTCGTCACTCATCGGTTGCTCCTCCTTCAGTCTAGAAGAAGCCGCACATCCTGAAAGTGCGAAAAAGTCTTTACGTTATCCTCTGATAGGCCCGGGTCGCCGCTCTCGTCTACGTACATGATGTACATAGACGCTATTTTGCCTCCTTGGGTTGCCGCTGCCAATAACCTTTCCATTGGCGCGAAACCGGGTGGCCGAGTGCTGCTTCTGACATTGCTAGGTAAAGCTCGCCGTTACTGCGGCGACGATTGTCCTCGCGCCACGCCATTTCACTCGCATAGGCGTTCAAATACGGACCGGCGATATGATGGTGCGTGCCGATTTCAGGCGGCCAACCGCTCAACCGGTCCGTCCGGTGGCGATTGCATGGCTCCGTTTCATTTTTGCAACAGGTGAGTTTGCTACCGAATGCCGAGCAATTCGGTCGGCGTGAGCGCCGGCAGGATCGAGGGCAGGCGCGCGGCCAGCATCGATTTGCCGGCTCTGG
Organism: Pseudolabrys sp.; assembly: GCA_037385125.1. GTDB lineage: Bacteria > Pseudomonadota > Alphaproteobacteria > Rhizobiales > Xanthobacteraceae > Pseudolabrys. Next base: position 6,939 of record JARRNI010000306.1, on the reverse strand, counting down.
GCGGGCCAATCATCAAAAGGTTATGGCCGCCGGCCGCCGCCACTTCGAGCGCGCGCTTGGCGCTCTCCTGGCCCTTGATGTCGGCGAGATCGAGCGGCAGGTCGTCGAGCTCGCGCACTTTCGGCTGCGGCCGCGAGAGTACCTGCGTGCCCTTGAAGTGATTGGCGAGCTGGATGAGCGAGCGCGCCGCCACGCTCTCGATTTCCGGTGACGCCCAGGCCGCTTCGGCGCCGCATGCCGACGGGCAGATCAGCCCCTGCCCGCGCCCATTGGCGCCGATCGCCGCCGGCAAGACGCCGGCCACCGCCGCCACGAAGCCGTCGAGGCCGAATTCGCCCAGCACGGTGAAGCCGGCGATGGCGTCCGGCGAGATGGCGCCGATGGCCGCCATCAAGGCCGAGCGCGATCGGCAGGTCGTACTGGCTGCCCTCCTTGGGCAGGTCGGCGGGGGGAGATTGGTGTGATGCGCCGCGCCGGCAGCGCTAGGCCGGAGGCGATCAGCGCCGCGCGCACGCCCTCCTTCGCTTCCGACACCGCTTGTCGGGCAAGCCGACGATGTTGAAGGCCGGCAGGCCGGGCGCGACTTGGACTTGGACGTCAACAGCCCGCGCCTCGATGCCCTCGAACGCCACGGTGGTGACCCGCTGGACCATGTGGTGCCTCAACCCGGATGCTCGTCAGAGTAGTAGACGACCTTGTGGAGATCGGGAAGAACATTTGCAGAACAAAATGACTCGGGCTAGCTTGGTCGCAAGGCAACGGGGATGGGTGTCATGATCGACCGCAAATCAATGGAATACGAGCTGCACCAGGTGCGGCTGGCGCGCATGGACGCGGAAGCCGCCAGCGCCGACGTGGAGGAGCTGATCTGGGAGGTCCAGCACATTAGGCTGGGCCGCCAGCGCATGGTGTTTGCCATCGCCGGCTTCGAGCCGGAAGCGGCGCTGGCGGGTTAGCCGCGAGGGCAGTTCACCAGAAGCGGCCAGTTCCGCCGACGATGATGACGATGGTGCCGAGGATGGTGTTGACGCCGACCAGCATGCGGATCTGGTGCAACGCCTTGCCGGCTTCCGGCCAGCTTCCGTTATCGACCGCGCGGCGCAGGCACTTATAGGGCGCGAAGGTGCTTATAGGGCGCGAAGGTGAGGTGGAGGTAGATCAGCATCATCACGATGCCGACGCCCAGCATCACGTTCACATAGGTGGGGGCGGCGGCCATGCTGCCGAAGATGATGATGATCATCCAGAAGCCGCTGACCAGGAGAGCGACGATCGCCACGCCCACCCAGGGCAGGAAGCGCGCAAATACCCGCCGCCACATCGAAAGCCGTGCCGGCGGCTCCAGCGGCCCGGCCGCGGGCCGAAGGATCGTATAGGCAAACGCAATGCCGCCGACCCAGAACACGGCGGCGACACTGTGCACGGCCAAGAGCAGCACCAGCAGCATGGAGGAAGTCTCCTTCTCGACAGGGTGGCTTCTCAAGCCACCTTCTTGCGCATTTCCTCGATCTTATCCCAGATGATCGCCGCGATGTCGGGCCCGCCGACGTTCTGCACCGCGCGGATGCCGGTCGGCGATGTCACGTTGATCTCGGTGATGAAGTCGCCGATCACGTCAATGCCGACAAACAGGAGCCCGCGCTGGCGCAGCGCCGGGCCTAGCGTCTCGCAGATTTCGCGCTCGCGGGGCGTCAGGTCGGTCGCTTTCGCCGCGCCGCCGCGCACCATGTTGGAGCGCAGGTCGTCGGCCGCCGGCACGCGGTTGACCGCGCCGGCATAGTCGCCGTCCACCAGGATGATGCGCTTGTCGCCCTGCTTGAAGGCGGGCAGGAATTTCTGCACCACCCATTGCTCGCGATAGGTGTTGGAGAACATGTCGTAGAGCGAGCCGAAATTAATGTCGTCCTTGGCGAGGCGGAACACGGCGCCTCCGCCGAAGCCGTAGAGCGGCTTCATCACGACGTCGCCGTGCTCGGCGCGGAACGCCTTGATCTCGGCGAGGTCGCGCGTGATCAGCGTCGGCGGCATCAATTCGGGAAACTCGGTGACGAAGATCTTCTCTGGCGCGTTGCGCACCGCCGCCGGGTCGTTGATCACCAGCGTGCGCGGGTGGATGCGCTCGAGCAGATGGGTGCTGGTGACATAGGCGAGGTCGAAGGGCGGGTCCTGGCGCAGCAGGATCACGTCGAAGGCGGTGAGCTCAACCCGGCGCGCGTCCTTCAGGCTGAAATGGTCGCCCACCACGTCGCGCACTTCGAGCGTTTCCACCGCGGCGAACACCCGGTTGTCGAGCAGGGCCAGCCGGTCGGGGGTGTAGTAGGACAGCGCGTGGCCGCGCTTCTGCGCCTCCAGCAGCAGGGCGAATGTGGAGTCGCCCTTCACGTTGATCCCCTGGATCGGATCCATTTGCACCGCGATTTTCAGACTCATTGCATGCCCTCTGGCCGCCCCTGCGAGACACGGAAAGTCAAGGAAAACAGACCGTTAACATATTACCGGCAAGATGGCCGCCCGACGAACCTCATGGCTGGCTAGGGGGCGGGCGTGACACCCCGGAAGCTTTCAATTGCCGCAAAGCTCTATGCGATCTTTGGGCTGATGGCCACCGCGACGCTGGCGCTGTCGATGGTGGCGGTGCTCGGCGCCCGGTTGCACGCCGCCCGCACCGACGCCTTCAAGTCCGCCAATGCCGGGAGCCGGAACGTCGAGCGCCTCAACGGCCTGCTCTACGCGGAGGCGGTCGCTGCGCGCGCCGTCGCGACGGCACCGGACGCGGCCGCGGCGGCGAAGCGCGCCGACGCGCTCGACAAAATCAACGCCCGGATCGCCGCCGCCCTGTCCGGATGGGGGCTCAGCGTCGGTAACTCCGATGCCGCCGACTTCCGCCGGCTGTCGGTGAGCATCGGAGAACTGCGCGATTCGGCGACAAGGCTCTCGCAGATCGTACGCGAGCAGGGCCCTGCGGCGGCGGTCACCCAGCAGGGCGCCGCCACCAGCGAGATCGCGCGCAGCGTGGAAACGGCGGCGCGGCGCACCAACGAGACCGCCGAGAAGGTCAACCATGTCGGCACCGCCACCGAGGATACCCGCACCAGCGCCGGCCAGGTGAAAACGGTGGCCGACGATCTCGGCCAAGCGGCCTCGCGCATCCGCGCGCAGGTGGATGTGTTTTTCCAGCGGTTGAGTGCGTAGGTCCTAACACTCCAGCGTCATCCCGAGGCGCGAACGAAGCGAGCAGGAATCCAAATCCCAGGTATCGCTCAAGTAACTGCGTTGCTGCCTCCGGGCCCGGCCCTTCGGGCCGCCCCGGAATGACTAGGAAGTCTCAAACGCGCTTTGGATATGCCTTGGCAGCTTGCCGGGCGCCACCAGGATGGCGTCGAAGCGGATGTCGCTGAAACCGTCGCTGCCGTGCACCGCAAGCCAGGCTTCCGCCGCGGCGGCGATGCGCTGCCGCTGGCTCAAGGATTCCGCTGCTTCGTCCAGACTGCTGCGCGCCTTTACCTCGACGAACACCAGTAGCGCGCGTCGGCGCGCCACAATATCGATCTCGCCAACCGGCGACTTCCAGCGCCGCGCCAGGATGCGAAAGCCCCGAGCGACGAGCCAGGCGGCGGCGCGGCTCTCAGCCGAGATGCCGAGCTGAAAAGCAACCTGCCTTTCGCGCCGCGGCGCACGAACGACCGGCTTCGCTTTCGGCAACTCGCGGTCAGCGCGCCGCGCCATTGCTGCCTTCCTTCGTCAGTTCGAGCGCGCGCTGATAGACCTCGCGGCGCGGCCGGCCGCTAGCGAGGGCCACCTCGCCCACCGCGTCTTTCAGCGAAACCCGCGTCAGCGCGCGGCGCAGCAGCGCATCGACATCGACCGCTACTTCTTCCTCCGCCGGCGGCGCCACCACGATGACGATCTCGCCGCGCGTTTCGCCGCCTTGCGCATAGTCGCGCGCCAGTGTGGCGAGGTCGCCGCGCCGCACTTCTTCGTGCAGCTTGGTCAGCTCGCGGCACACGGCTGCCGCGCGCGCGCCCAAGCCTTCGGCCAAATCGGCGAGCGTCGCCGGCAGGCGCGGGCCACTCTCGAACAGCACCAGCGTGGCCGGAATATTCTTGAGCGCCGCGATGCGCTTTTGGCGCGCCGCCTGTCGCGGCGGCAGGAAGCCCTCGAAGAAGAAGCGGTCAGTCGGGAGACCTGCGACACTCAAAGCGGCAAGCGCCGACGACGCGCCGGGCACGGCCGTGACGGCGTGACCGGCTTCGCTCGCGGCGCGCGCCAGCTTGTAGCCCGGGTCGGAGATCAGCGGTGTGCCGGCATCGGAAACAAGCGCGATGGCCTCGCCTTCGACGAGCCGCGCGAGCAGCTTCGGCCGCGCCTCGGCGGCATTGTGCTCGTGATAGGGGGTAAGCGGCGTGTCGATACCATAGCGCTCGGTCAGCCGGCGGGTGACGCGGGTGTCCTCGCAGGCGACGAGGTCGGCGCCAGCCAGAAGTTCCAGCGCACGCAGGGAGATATCGGCCAGGTTCCCGATCGGCGTGGCCACTAGATAGAGCCCGGGCGCCGCTTTCGGGGCGTCCAGTGCGGTTCCGTGCAGCGAATAGCGGCGCGGGCGGCTTGCTGCCGCGGGTTTGTCGGGCTTGCCCATGGGCACACTCTAGACGCGCACGGCATAACCGTCATGCCATGACAAAATCCCCTTCTCTTTCATCGCCTTAACTTTTATGAGATAAATCCTCTCGCTGTCATGAAATGGTGACAGCCGAACACCGCGGCCTAGGGGGACCATGTCGAGGACGTCGCCGGAGCAAAAAGAACCGAAGCTGCACTCACGCCGCAGCCTGACCGTGGCATTTTGCGTGGCCGCGGGGCTGATGCTGACGGCATGCGCCGGCGGCAAGATGGGCAGCTTCGGCCAATTCGGCAATTTCGGGGGTGGTAATGAAGCGCTGCAGCCGCCGGCGGCGCCGGCGCCGGAGAGCAATATCGGCACAGGCCAGGTGCGGGTCGGGCTCATCCTGCCGTTGTCGGCGCAGGGCAATGCCGGCATCGCCGCGCAGTCCATGAAGAACGCGGCGCAGCTGGCGCTGGCCGAGTTCAAGAACCCGAACATCCAGCTTCTGGTGAAGGACGACGCCGGCACGCCGCAGGGCGCGCAGGCCGGCGCCCAGGCCGCCCTCAGCGAAGGCGCGCAGATCATCCTTGGGCCGCTGTTCGCGCAGTCGGTCCGCGCGGCGGCGCAGGTGGCGCGCCCGCGCAACATTCCTGTGATCGCCTTCTCCACCGATTCCAGCGTCGCCTCGCCCGGCGTCTATCTCTTGAGCTTCCTGCCGGAGACCGACGTCAAGCGCATCGTCAACTACGCCACAAGGCATCGGCGGCGCTCGTTCGCGGCGCTGATCCCGGACAATGCCTACGGCTCGGTGGTGCAGGGCGCGTTCCAGCAGGAGGTGCCGCGCCATCATGGACGCATCGTGGCGCTGGAGAAATATCCGCCCGACCCGAGCAGAATCGCCGGCCCGGTGCGCGCGGTGGCGCAGGTGGCGAGCCGTGTCGACAGCATTTTCATTCCCGACGGCGCCGATGCGGTGCCGCAGGTGGTGCGGGCGCTGGCGGCCGACCACGTCAACCTGCGGCGGGTGAAGCTGCTCGGCACCGGGCTGTGGGACGACCCGCGCATCTTCCAGGACAAGCAGATGCAGGGCGGCTGGTACGCGGCGCCGGAATCGAAAGGCTTCCGCAATTTCTCGGCGCGCTACCGCACCCGCTTCGGGCAGGACCCGGTGCGCACCGCGACCCTCGCCTATGACGCGGTGGCGCTGGTGGCCGCGCTGGTGAAGACGCAAGGGGCCCACCCCTTCACCGCGCACATCCTGACCAACTCCTCCGGCTTTGCCGGCATCGACGGCATCTTCCGCTTCAAGCGCGACGGCACCAACGACCGCGGCCTCGCGGTGATGCAGGTGACGCCGACCGGCGGCCGCGTGATCAGCCCGGCGCCGAAAGCGTTCGGTCCGGGGACGTAATTTCCGATGTTATTCCGCAGCTCGCAAAGCGAGCGAGCCCGGAATCCTGAAAACAAGCACCGAGTTTGCATACGGATTCCGGACCGCACGCTGGCTGGCGCGCGCGTCCGGAATGATGGCGGTAATTACGCCGCCAGATCCGCCACCACCGCATCGAGCAGCGGAAAGCCCGACTGCGTCACCCGCAAGCGGCCGCCGGCGGTCATTTCCACCGTGCCCTGCTCGCGCAGGAACGACAGGCGGCTGGGATCGATGGCGCGGCCGGCGAGCGCCGAGAAGCGTTCGGGGTCGATGCCTTCTGCGAGGCGCAAGCCCATCAGCAGATATTCGTCGGCGGTTTCGGCCGGCGTGAGCTTCTCGTCGACGGTGAGGCCGGTGCCGCGCGCCTCCACGTGCATCAGCCAGCTTTCCGGGCGCTTGTCGGTTTCGGTGGCGTAGCGCTTGCCGCCGATGTTGAGCCGGCCGTGCGCGCCCGGGCCGATGCCGGCATATTCATCGCCGTGCCAATAGATCAGATTGTGCCGGCACTCGGCGCCCGGACGCGCGTGATTGGAAATCTCGTAGGCCGGCAGCCCCGCGTCAGCGCAGACCGTCTGCGTGAGATCATAGAGATCGCGCGCCAGATCGTCGTCGGGCACCGCGAGCCGGCCGGCGGCATGCAGGCCGAAGAACGGCGTGCCGGGTTCGATGGTCAATTGATAGAGCGAGAGATGCTCGGCCACTTCGGAGATCGCGCGCTTGAGCTCGCGTTCCCATGAAGTGAGCGATTGGCGCGGGCGCGCATAGATGAGATCGAAGGAATAGCGCTCGAAGATCGATCGCGCCACCGCGACGGCGTCGAGCGCTTCCTGGGCGGTGTGCAGGCGGCCGAGCTCTTTGAGCGCGACGGCGTCGAGCGCCTGCACGCCGAGCGAGACGCGGTTGA
>JARRNI010000305.1:0-6328 GCA_037385125.1 Pseudolabrys sp. | reverse complement strand
CTCCACTTGAGGAACAACCCGCCGAGCGCCGCGTTGAACGGATCAATCGGGGGACGGCGCGTTCGTGTCCGTCCATTGTCTTTTGCAAGTGAGGTAGCGTCATGAGAAAGCTTCTGCTCGCAGGCTTGGGCGTGGGCGCGCTCGCCCTTGGAATCACCACGGCGAATGCCGCCGATCTCATTCGCCGTCCGCCGGCGCCCGTGATCGCGCCGCCCTACAGCTGGACCGGATTCTATATCGGCATCAACGGCGGCGGCGGCTTCGGCCGCTCCGAGTTGAGCAACGTGTTCGGTACGACCGGACTCGACGTTTCCGGTGGGTTGGTTGGCGGCACCCTCGGCTACAATTACCAGACCGGCCCCTGGGTGTTCGGCATCGAGGGCGACGGCGACTGGAGCGGCATCAAGGGCAGCACCTCGAGCGGCATCTGCGCGGGCACGAGTTGCGAGGTGCGCAACGACTGGCTCGCCACCCTGCGCGGCCGCGTCGGCTATTCGTTCGGCCGCTTCATGCCTTACGTGACCGGCGGCGCCGCCTTCGGCGACATCAAGCAGTCGATCACGGGCTTTACCGGCTCGACCACCGACAAGGCCGGCTGGACGGCCGGCGCCGGCATCGAAGCCGCGCTCTCCGGCCCGTGGACCGCCAAGCTCGAATATCTCTATGTCGATCTGGGCAACGCCACCTGCAGCGCCGCGAATTGCGGCACGACCACCACAGCCGATTTTACCAGCAATATCGTGCGCGTTGGCTTGAATTACAGGTTCTGAGTGGTGCCGCCGCGAGCGTCGGGTGGGCGGAGCGAACCGACGCCCACCGGCGGCGAATCCCAAATCCGAACGGTCATATCGCTATTCCGGCTTGGTCGCCTCGAAGGGCGGCACGCGCGCGGCGAAGGTGTCGAGCCAAGCGACCAGATTGGGATGGCCCTTGCGCCAGACGCCGGCGAGGCGCAGGTCGAGATAGCCGAGGGCGCAGGCGAGCGTGATCTGGCCCACGTCCGGCATGCCGGCGAGCGCCGGCGGCGCGGCCTCCAGCGCGTCGAGCGCGCGCTTTACCTTATCGTGCTGCCGGTCGACCCAGGACTGCACCTTCATCTCCGGCGGCCGGTAGCGGCTCTCGTACACCAGCAGCACGGCGGCATCGAGCATGCCGTCGCACAGCGCCTGCAGGCGCAGGGCCGCGAAGCGCTTGTCGGGCTCGCGCGGCAGGATGCGGCCGCCGCCGGCGAGATGGTCGAGATATTCCAGGATCACGCGCGAGTCATAGAGCACGTCGCCGTCGTCGAGCACCAGCGCCGGTATCTTGCCGAGCGGGTTCTGCGTGCGGATCGAGTCGGCGGCATCGTTGAGATCGACCGGGCGCAGCGTGATCTTGTCGTCGAGGCCGAGCAGGCCGGCGGCGAGGCGCACCTTGCGTACGAAAGGCGAGGAAGGCGAAAAGCGCAGGATCATTGCAACAAAAATCTCCTCCAGGTGCGGGCGGCCTGCCCGCCTCTCCCAGATCTCCAGCAAAAGGGTGACGGCCGGGCGGCCGCGCCGCGGTCAGCCGTCGACGACGAGGTTGACCGCCTTGGGGCCCTTGCCCTTCTTGTCGGGCTCGACGTCGAAGCTGATGCGCTGCCCCTCGTTCAGCCCTTTCAGCCCCGCCTGCTCGACCGCGGTGATGTGGACGAAGACATCGCGGCCACCGTCGTCCGGCTTGATGAATCCGTAGCCGCGTTCGCCATTGAAGAACTTCACGACACCGGTTTGTGCCATCGGGAAAACTCCTCTCCCCGCACTGCTCCGCCGCCAGCCCCCACGGCGCGGCGGCTCGGCCGGACATTCACGATCGGGGAAAGCGTCGGCCGCGACCCCTCACTTGCGGCCTCAGTCACTCCGCCGGCCCCCCACAGGAGGCGGAACGTACCTGCCAGTGGGAGAACTAGACACCAACTGGGTTCCGCTGGAAAGGGTTAGATGTGACGGGCGGCGCGGGCCCGCACGGGCGCGGCGGGGATCTCGCCGGTCAGCCAGTCGAGCCGGAAGGCACCTTTGCCGGCTGCGCCAAGCACTTCCGCCAGGGCGGGGAGCAGGATATTGAGTTCGCCGGCCAGCGTCCAGGGCGGATTTACCAGGATGAGGCCCGAACCGTTGAGCCTGCGGGGGTCGCTCAGCGGGCGGACCACCAGCTCGGCGCGCAGGGTTTTCGGGATGGCGAGCCGGGTGAGGCGCTTGGCCAGGGCGTCCTGTTCGCCCCTCTCCTTGATCGGATACCAGAGCATGTAGAGGCCGGTCGCCCATTTGCGGTGAGCGGCGGCCAGCCCCTGCGACAGGCGACGGAAGTCGGCCTCCTGCTCGAAAGGCGGATCGACCAGCACCAGGCCGCGGCGTTCCTTCGGCGGCACGTAAGCCGAGAGCGCGGTCCAGCCGTCGAGCGCAAGCGTCTTGATGCGGGGATCGCGGGCCAGGTTGCGCGCGAGCGCGGCCGAAGCCTCCGGCTCCGGCTCGCAGGCGATCAGACGGTCCTGCGGGCGCAGGAACGCACGCGCGATGGCCGGCGAGCCGGGATAGACGGCAAGCCGACCGGGTTCGTTGAGCGAGTCGATCACCTCGCGATAGGGCGCGAGCAGCGCCGCCGCCGGCGCGGGCAGTGTGGCGGCCATGAGCCGGCCGATGCCGTCGCGCCATTCCCCGGCACGCTGCGCCTGCGGGCCAGCGAGATCATAGAGGCCGGCGCCGGCGTGGGTGTCGATGACGCGGAAGGCGGCCGGCTTGCCGCGCAGGTAATGCAAAATGCGGCAGAGCACGGCGTGCTTGAACACGTCGGCGAAACTGCCGGCATGAAAAGCGTGACGATAGTTCACTATTGCTCGCTCTACTCCGCAGGCGTCCTCGCTCTGGACGGTGAGCCTACGCGCAAATCGCGCGTGCGGCGCGCGTCTTGGCGCGGGCCTTAGCGGAGGCCGAACTGGCCGCGCGGCGCGACCTTGGGCGGCCGCTTGGCGAAGGCCGAATGGCGCGGCGGGCGCGCCTCGGCGACGGGCGGCGGGTCCATGGCGAGCGCTCTGGCGGTGGTGGCGCGCAGCGCCTGGGCACGCCGCCAGCGCGCGGTTTGGTGCAGCGCGAGATGCGCGGCGAACGCGCCGGCGCACGGACGGCGCCGATTACACTGTCGCCTGACGGCGGTGACACCCGATAGCGCCGACCAAGCACCAACTTTGCGGCCGCTGCGCGACCGGCTCGGAACCCGAGCAGAACAAATCGGAAATTGATCCATCTCAATAGTTCCTGCAAAGGATACCTTTGGAACAAGAATGTTTAAAGAACAAAATGTGGATGGAATAAGATCAACTTTTCCGAAAGCGCGGCAGCGACAGTGATGAAATTAAATGAGTAAGTTACGCATTATGATTATAATTATAAAACCGCTGGGAAATTGAGGGGCCCGTCATGAGCAGCAACAGGCAAGGCAGAGTCCGTCGCGCTTGCAGATCATGCTGTCGCCGAAGGAATTGGCCGCGCTCGACGACTTCCGCTTCAGGGCCCGCATGCCGAGCCGGGCGGCCGCGGTGCGCGAGCTGTTCCGGCTCGGGCTTGCCGGCGCCGGCCTGGCGCAGGATGCCAGCGGCAAGAAGTCGGCGGATTTTGGCGTGCTGAGCAACGCCGAGGTCAGCCCAGGCGCGACGGGCGGGTAGTTGGCGCACGCTGCTCCGAATTAGTCATGAGCGCCTGTGGCGTTCATTGCTCTTAGACTATGAGTGGCTGGTCAGCGGGGCTGATCGGGCGCAAACTTGCTTTCACAAAAGCGAGGATGCAATGCCCGATACTCTCAACGCGGCCGCTTTGCGGCGCGGGGCCATGCAATGCGCCGCCAAGGCTGACGACAAAGGCGTGAGCGCGCAGGAGCGCGAGCGCTATCTCACCATGCGGGAAGCGCTGTTGGTGCTTGCCGACAACGCCGACTGGCTGGCCGGCCCAGTGCCGGCCTGACACGACTCGGCGAAGCGAGCCTCTACGGCAGCGCCATCTTGCAGGCCGGGTTATAGGCCCAGTTGCGGTCGAGCCCGACCACGCACCAGCGCACGCCGGCGCCGAGGCTGGCAAAGCTGGTGTCTTCGCCGATCCAGAAATTAACCCGGTGGCGGCGGCCGTCGCTCACCAGGGCGACCGCCCGGCAGAAGCGGCGCGGAATGGTGCCGCGCGCCCACGGGCTGTAGGCGATCTGGTGCACCCGGTCGAAGCTGATGATCTGGAGCGGCGAGTTCCAGAAATGGCTTTCCTTCTCGGCGAATTGCGTGGCGATCGTCCCGAGCGCCGCCTCGCAGGGCGGCAACTGCCCGCTGTAATTGGCACCGGACATGAAGAAGGACTTCTCGAACCAGCCGGCGGCCTTTGCCGGCGCCGACGCGCCGAGCAGCGCGGCAAAACTGATGAGGATCGCGGCCGTGACCGCCCGCAGACTGTAAGACGCTCGCATGCTGTTGTCTCCCACCGGTCGGCACGGACTTTATCACAGGATTTTCCCGGCGGGAGCCGATTCGTACACAGTTTTGCACCCTGCCGGACTCGGAGACTCACCACACCTGCGGCATGGTCCCGCCCGCGATCGGGCCGCGCGTGGCCGCCGCCAGCGTTCAATCGGGCGGCAAAGGAGGTCCGGCGCGTGGAATGGGGCCGCCGCCGTCGCGGGCGGCTCAGTCAGTTGAGAACGGTCGGCGTCGTTTCGATCATCCCCGGCCGGTGTGCGCGGGTTTTCGCGCCGTGCGTATCGGACCGGCAACCACTTCGGCCGCGTTACGTCGTTGCGTCATAGTCGCGTGCGCCATGAATCGTGTGTGCCGGCGTTACCCAGTCGTGGCGGTCGTTTGTTCGCAGTGCACGGCGGTGACTGCCGGCTCGTCGCCGGCAGCCGCGTCGAAATTTTTGTCAGGCCTGCGCGCCGCCGCTGCCCCAGTCTCCCAGCACCGCCTGCACCAGCGTGAGCGCCGCCACCGCCGCGGTATCGGCGCGCAGGATGCGCGGTCCCAGGGCGATGCGCGCGACATTGCCGCGCCGCAGCAGGGCCGCGCGCTCGTGTTCGGCGAAGCCGCCTTCCGGCCCTATCAGCACCGAGACGGGCAGGCCGGCGGGCGCCGCGCCCAGCGCCGCCACTGGGTCCTGCACCTCGGCGCGCTCGTCGCAGAACACCAGCAGGCGGCCGACCTCGATCACCGCCGCGTCGAACGGCACCGGTTCGGCCACAACCGGCAGGCTGAGCACGCCGCATTGCTGGGCGGCCTCGACCACATTGGCGCGCATGCGCTCGAGGTTGACGCGCGCCACCTGGGTGTGGCGGGTGATCACCGGCTGCAGCCACGAAACACCCATTTCCACCGCTTTCTGCACCAGATAATCGAGCCGGGCGTGCTTGAGTGGGGCGAACAGAAAATGCAGGTCGGGCGGCGGCGGCTGCAGGCGCAAGCGCTCGGCAGGCTCGGCCGCCAGCGCCTTCTTGCCGGCGCCGCTCAGCCGGGCGCGCCATTCGCCGTCGCGGCCGTTGAACAGCAGCAGCGCGTCGCCGTCACCGAGCCGGAGCACGTTGCGCAGGTAGTTGACCTGACCGCGGTCGAGCGCCACGGCCGCCCCTGCCGCAAGAAGCGACTCTGGAGCAGACACGGGCGTCGCGCGGGAACCGGGTTTAGCGGAGCCGGCGCGCCCTGGCGAGGGCCGGCGATTCCGGGCGTTTTGCCGCGTTCCCGACGCAATCGGCGCGTTGATATCAGGTTCGACCGACTCCCATGTATAGTTGGATGTATGATGCCTCCGGGACCAGAAGGGGATTTGCCATGAACGTGCGCCGGGCATCATTCATCATCGCGCTAGCGCTGACCGTGGCTGGCACGGCCGGGCCGGCCGCCGCCCAATTCTTTCCGCCGACGCAACCGCAGCAGCCGCCGCCCTGCGTGAAAGGCCTCATGGCGCTGCGCGACGCCGCGGTAAAGAGGGGAAAGGCCGTGCAGGCGGCGGAGAAGCACAAAGCTTCGGCGAAGGAAGCCTGCCGGCTGCTGGGCGCTCTAGCCCGGGCGCAGGCGAAGATGCTGGAATACGCCAAGAAAAACGAGTCCTCGTGCGGCATCCCGAAGCAAATCGTCAAGCAGATCGAGGTCGGCCACGCCAACGCCGCCAAGGCGCGCGCCCGTGTGTGCGAGGTGGCCGCCAACCCGCCGCGCCCGCGCGGGCCCACTTTGAGCGACGCGCTCGGCGCCGGCATCCCCGACTCCAGCAACATCAAGCGCGGCAGCGGCACCTTCGACACCCTGACCGGATCGCCGCTCGGACGATGAGCGGGAACGCCGGACGCGTCG
>JARRNI010000304.1:0-5822 GCA_037385125.1 Pseudolabrys sp. | reverse complement strand
TTACCGGCGGTCGCGGCCTGCTCCAACGACTCGTCGGAGACGTTGTAGCCGAGGATGGTGTCTTCGGTGTCGTCGATCAGGATATCGGTCATGGGGTTTGCTCCTTTCACTGCCTTAAGCCAAGCCGAGGCGGCGGACGTTGCTTTGATCCAGGTCAAACCCGGCGCCGAGCACACGCATCCCTGCCGCGGTTTGTGCACGTTGAACCCCACAGCTAGGCGCAAAAGCGCAGGACCGGGAGGGGCGCATTGCGCGACCGTGGGTCGCACGGCCCGCCGCGAATGCGGCAGGCGACACATCTTGATTTCGCCAAAATGTCTTGGCTCCATAGCTGCAGAAAAACGGAATCCGGGCCCCTCTGGCGAGGACGCCGATGCTTTCGGCCAACCTCGCGATGTCGGATCGACGATCCCGCGCCGGTTGAGCGCCGGGACCGGCCGACATCGGGCACGCAGCGCTTCCCTTCTCGACCCGGCCGATCCGAGCTCCTCCGGCGCGCAAGCAGCGCAAACGTTAGAGGAGCATCATGATGGAAAAACATCGCCATCCGAAGCCGGCGACCGCCGAGCTTTTGGCTGCCTATTTCGAAAAACGCGACGATGAGGTGATGCAGGCCCTGGCCGCCGCCGGCGCGCTGGTGGCGCTCGCCGACGGCCGACTCGAAGCGGCCGAGCGCGAGGAGCTGGTGGACTTCATCGACCGGCAGGGCTTCGTGCCCACGGCCTCGCGCGCGGAAATCGCCGCCGCCTTCGACCGGCACGCGCGCGAGCTGGCGAAGCAGATCAGCGCAAACGCGGTCATGGAAGCCTTCCGTCCGCTGGCCGGCCGCTCGCTCGCCTCAATCATCGTCCGCACCGCCGAGCGGGTCGCCGCCGCCGACCGGAAAATCCACGCCGGCGAGCTGCGGGCGCTCAAGCTGATCCGGCTCGTCATGATGACCTTGCCGGCGCGGCGTCCGCTGCCGGCGTGACCGGCCTCGGACCCTCGCAAGAAAAAGGACCTGTGGAGAGTCCCCTTGACAAGCATCGCATCGCTGCACGGCCCGGCCGAGTGTTCGCGCTGCGGCAGCACCCTGCTTCGTGCCGAATGGTCGGAAGCCGTCGCGCCCGAGCACATCGTCACCATCTGGTGCTGCCAGGTCTGCGACCACGAGTTCGAGACCAGCGGAGAAAGCGCCGGTCAGACCGTCTCCAAGGCGGAATTGCTGCACGCGTTTTTTCCGAACTTGCTGGTGGCCTGACTGCCCCTGCGATTTCGCACGACGTGCCGGGAGCAAGCGCCCCGTGACAGGGCATGCCTCCCCGCCCTTGCCCTCGTCACAAGGAGAGGCCGCCAGCAAAGCCCCCGCTGGCGGCCTCATTTTTTGCGTGCCGGAATGTAAAAACGACCCGGCGGCGCGTTTGCTTGCTACCGCTCAGGGCTTCGCCTTGCCGCAGGCGGCCAGCAGGGACACACGTAGACGCTGGTGCAGAAGCTGAAAGACATCGCGTTTGCCGCCGACACCGCGCCTGCGGCTTCCACCGCCGCGTCGGAAGCGTCGCAAATCAGAATTTCCTCTTCGCTTATGTCAAGCGTGCTCGGCCGGGTCATGTGGCTCATGGCATCACCCCTCTAGCAGAATGGCCTAGACATTCGGGGTCATCCCCTCGCCTTTGTTAGATAGCCCGGAAGACGATTTTTTGAAGAGCGCGTTGAGGGCGCACAGCCGCCATTACAATCCGGGCGGAACGAGCCCGCGCCGGAGCACAACCGTGATGTTTGGCAAGCCGCGCGGCCTACGCACGCTTGAGCAGCTTGACAGGATCGACCGGATTCGAGCCCTTGCGGATCTCGAAGTGCAACTGCGGCGAATTCACGTCTCCGGTCTGTCCGGCGCGCGCGATCACCTGACCGCGCCTGACCTTTTCGCCGCGCGAGACCAGCAGCTTGCTGGCATTCGCATAAGCCGAGACATAACCGTCGGCGTGGCGGATCAGCACCAAGTTGCCGTAGCCCTTCAGCTCGTTGCCGGCATAGGCGACGACCCCGCTTTCGGCGGCCTTGATCGGCGTGCCTTCCGGCACCGCCAGATTGATGCCGTCGTTCTCCGTGCCGTTTGGCCGCCGCCCGAAGCCGGCGATGATGCGCCCGCGCACCGGCCAGCGGAACGACGGGATATCGGCGGTGGCTTTCACATGCTTGGGCGCGGCCTCGGTTTCCGGCGTTTCCGCCTTGGCGACGCGCACGTGCTGTACCGGGGCGCTGCTGGCGACTTTCGCAGGCCGCTCATGCCGCGCCGGCACGCTGCGCGGCGCTGCCACCCGCGGCGCGGGCCGCTGCCGCGCCGCCAACTCATGGCCGGCCGGAATGGTGATGCGGTCGCCGGTCTTGAGCTTAGTATAGGGGCTGATGTTGTTGGCGCGCGCCAGGTCCGACAAAGAGACGCCGCTGCGGCGCGACAGCGCGATCAGGCTTTCGCCCGGCTGGACGACGTGGACGCCAGCGGACCGGGGCGCCGGCGCGGGAGCCGGCGCAGCGGAAACCGTGTGCGCACGGCGGGCCCTGTCGGAGACATAGCGCGGGATCACCAGGCGCTGGCCGGGGTGGATGGCGTGCTTGTTCCTGATACCGTTGGTCTTGAGGATGGCGGAAGCCGGCACGCCGTTGCGGCGCGCGATGCTTTCGACCGTCTCCCCGTAATGCACCGTGACCGGACGGCCGCCGTTCCAGGTCCAGTGCCCGGCCGGCTTGAACGGCGCGGCATGATGCGCAGGCACGGAGCCGGTCACGTCGGCCTGGCGGCTGGCCGGCCGATAAGCGCCGAAGCCGCGCTCGCCATATGCGACCCCGGCATGGTCCGTATGGCTGCCGCGATAGGCGGCGACCGTCGCGGGGTGGCTCGGCGCCGGCAGCGGTTGCGCCGTCACGTCGCGCCTCACCGGCTGGCGCGCAACCGAGCCGGTATATTCCGGACGCGGGCGGTTGAGAGCGAAGGGATTGGAATCGAAGCGCGCGGAATTCTCGCAACCCGCGACGGCAACACCAACCAGCGCGAGAACTACAACCCGTGGCCAAGCACGCGGGCGAGACGGCACCTTTGGGCGCGGCATGTGGTTACTCACTCGTACGCAAGGAATGACGCATTCGAGTTAAACCAGCTACGAGTAAACAAGGCTTTAAGAGTCGGCGCCCGGTTATTTCCACGTAACGGGTCTCGCGAATTCCACGCCCGCATCTTGCAAAAATGCCACAACCGCCCGCGCGCTTTTCAGAGCTCGTGCGCCTGTCCCAGCATCAATGGCACGAAACGTACCGGGATCAGGTCTTCGCGTATGATGCCCGTTTGCGTCTTGGTAAGCTTGACAATGTGTTGCGGTCCCTGCTGGCCGCCGAGCGGGATCACCATGATGCCGTCGTCGGCGAGCTGGTCGATTAGCGTCTGCGGCAGCGTCGCCGCGGCGGCGGTGACCAGGATGCGGTCGAATGGTGCCTGCGCCGGCACGCCGGCCAGGCCATCGCCGACGATTACCGTGACATTATCGAAGCCGACCGCGGCGAGCCGCGCACGCGCGGCGTCGGCCAGCGTGCGGTAGCGCTCGATGCTCACCACTTCGCGCGCCAGCCGCGACAGCACCGCAGCCTGATACCCCGAGCCGGTGCCGACCTCGAGCACTCGGTGGTGCGGACGTAGGGCAAGCTGCTCGCTCATATAGGCGACCACATAGGGCTGGCTGATGGTCTGCCCGCAGGCGATGGGCAGCGCCTGGTCGGCCTCGGCTTGACCCGCGAATTCCGCCGGCACGAAGCGCGCGCGCGGCACCTCGTCCATGGCGCGCAGCACTGCCTGGTCCGTGATGCCGCGGCCGCGCAGCTTGAGCAGGAATTGCATGCGCCCGTGCGGCTGGTTCAACGCTTGTTCCCCCTTCCGCCGCAATTTTAGCACGTTTGCCGGCAAATCATGTAGGCTTCACCGGACAGGCTGGATTGCCGGCAAGGGAACCCGGCGCGGTGCTTGAAGCCGCCGGGCGGGAGCAACGAATGCAGGAATCCTCGGTCGCGCAGCAGCGGCGCGTCCTCGTAGTGGAAGACGAATATCTCATCCGCATGCTGCTGGAGGACATGCTGGCCGATCTCGGCTATGCCGTCGCCGGCGCGGTCGGCAGCATGGCCGAGGCGCAAGAACTGGCGACCAAGGGGGAGTTCTGCGCCGCCGTGCTCGACGTCAATCTGGACGGCCAGGAGATCTATCCGGTGGCCGACCTTTTGGCCGAGCGCGGCCTGCCCTTCGTATTCGTCACCGGCTATGGCGAGCGCAGCCTGCCCGAGCGCTACCGCGACCGCCCGGCGCTGCAGAAGCCGTTCCAGGCCGAGCAGCTCGGCGACGCGCTCAGCGGCCTGTTGGCGGCTGCGTGAGCCGCCAGACGGCTCAATCGAACAATTCCGCCAGCTGCGTCATGAACGGCTCGTCGGTGAGATCGAGCCTGAGCGGCGTGACCGCGATGCGCTTCTCGTTGAGCGCGGCGAGGTCGCTGCCCTTGTGCGCGCCGGCGAGGCCGCCGCGCGAGAAGGCGATCCAGTAATAGGGGTTGCCGCGGCCGTCATGGCGCGCCTCGATGCGCAGCAGCTCCTGGTCGCGCTTGCCCTGCGTGGCGATGGCGACGCCGGCTACCTCTTCCGGCGGACAATCGGGGAAATTGATATTGACCAGCACGTCGCGCGGTATGCCGAGGCCGAGCACGCGGCGGATGAGCAGCGGCGCATGCGCGACCGCGGTCGCCCAATGCGGCATGCGCTTGGTCGAGAAGGCATAGGCCTGCGACAGCGCGAAAGAGGGAATGCCGAGCACGGTGCCTTCCATGGCGCCGGCCACCGTCCCGGAATAGGTGACGTCCTCGGCGCAGTTGCGCCCGCGGTTGACGCCGGACAGGATGACGTCCGGCACCGCCGGCATGATGTGGCGCACGCCCATGATGACGCAGTCGGTCGGCGTGCCCTTGACCGCGAAATGGCGCTCGCCCACTTCGCGCAGGCGCAGCGGATCATTGAGCGACATGGAGTGCGACACGCCGGACTGGTCGCTCTCCGGCGCCACGATCCACACCTCGTCGGACAGCGCACGCGCGATCTCCTCGCAGGCGGACAACCCCGGCGCGTGGATGCCGTCGTCGTTGGTGATGAGGATGCGCATCAGGCTTCGCCCCGCACCGCAGCCTGTTCCCCTCCCCCTTGTGGGGAGGGGTTAGGGGTGGGGGTCGGCGTTGTGACGGCGCACGATCAAAATGATGAACGTGTCTGGGCGCGCACGGATCGGACGATGGCGCCGCCTCAGCGTGCGTTCGCGCGCCGCATGCGCAAGATGCCCACGCAAGCCGAGCGCAAGCTGTGGTGGCATTTGCGGCATCGCCTGCCATTGAAGAACGGATTGCATTTCCGCCGGCAAGTTCAAATCGGCCCCTACATCGCAGACTTTGCTTGCCATCGATTGAAACTGATCATCGAAGTTGATGGCGGCCAGCACGGCGCGCGGTTACCGGACGATGAAATGCGGTCCCGACGTCTTGAGGCCGACGGTTATCGTATTCTGCGGTTTTGGAACAACGATGTGCTTTCGAATATCGACGGCGTATTGATGGTAATCATGAACGCCCTCACGGCGACCCCCACCCCCGACCCCGCCCCACAAGGGGGAGGGGAGAAGAGCATGCGGCGGCGCTCGCCCTCTCGCAGGCGCTAGAACGGCGCGGCGAAAAGCCTGTCGCCAAACCGTCGCACAGCGTTGCTACCCGGATTTGGGGCGAGGCAATGCGATTCGCGATTTCGGGGGCCCGGACATGCTGCGCGAC
>JARRNI010000303.1:0-5842 GCA_037385125.1 Pseudolabrys sp. | reverse complement strand
CCGAGGGGAGAGGGTTGCGCCGTGCCCGCGGCGAGTTTGCTGTCCGCTTCGATCGCGCCCGCATCGATGCCGCTCTTCTCGGCCACGCGCCGCGTGATCGAGGTGAACTCCATCGCCTTCAGGAAGGCGATCAGGTGCTTGTAGTCGGGCTCGTGTACCGCGAGCTGATCTACGACGATGTCCAGCGGCACGTTCTGGTCGAGCGTCACCAGCTTCTTGGACAGCCGCGCCTGCTCGGCGAACTGCGTCAGGTTCTCGCGACGCTTGGCCTGCTTGATTTCGGACGCGTGCGCGAGCAGCGTTTCCAGGTCGCCGTATTGACCGATCAGTTCCGCCGCCGTCTTTGGGCCGATGCCCGGGACGCCCGGCACGTTGTCGGTGGAGTCGCCGATCAGCGCCTGCGCCTCGATCACCTTTTCCGGGGGCACGCCGAACTTCTCGATCACCTGCTCGCGGCCGATGCGGCGGTCCTTCATGGTGTCGTACATGATCACGCCATTGCCGACGAGCTGCATCAGGTCCTTGTCGGAGGAGACGATGGTGGTGGTGGCGCCGGCCTCGCAGGCGAGCCGCGCATAGGTGGCGATCAGGTCGTCGGCCTCGAAACCGGCCTGCTCTAGGCAGGGAATCTGGAAGGCGTGCACCGCCTCGCGGATCAGCGGGAACTGCGGGATCAGGTCGTCCGGCGCTTCCGGCCGGTGCGCCTTGTAGTCGGGATAGAAATCGGTGCGGAAGGTCTTTTCCGACTTGTCGAATACCACCGCCAGATGGGTCGGCTTGTCATCCGGCTTCATCTCGGCCAGCAGCTTCCACAGCATGTTGCAGAAGCCGAGCACGGCATTGACCTGCAGCCCGTCGGACTTGCGCGTGAGCGGCGGCAGCGCGTGATAGGCGCGGAAAATGTAGGAGGAACCGTCCACCAGGAACAGGTGGTCGCCTTTTTTTAGCGGTCGCGCGGCGGGATTGGCCGGCACCTCCGCCGTGGCTGCGGGTTCGGGCGCGGGTTTCGCCGCCGGCTTGCTCGCGGGCTTGGTCGCGGTCTTATTCGCGACTTTGCCCGTGGTTTTGGCTTTGGCGGCGGGTTTGGCTTTGGTCTTGGCGCTGGCTGGCATGGGGCGAATGTGGGCCCAAAGGCCATGTTAATCAATCTTTTGCCGCACCGCTGTGGACCTCTCTACTGCCGCGCGCCGGAGAGGGAATCTCTCGCCAGCCCCGGGCGCGCTCTGCTATGGGAGGCGCGGTCGCGTTTGCTCGCGGCCGGCTTGACGTTTTTGTGACGGAGACACCATGCGCGTTGCCATGATCGGCACCGGCTATGTCGG
The DNA here is from genome assembly GCA_037385125.1 of Pseudolabrys sp. Classification (GTDB taxonomy): domain Bacteria; phylum Pseudomonadota; class Alphaproteobacteria; order Rhizobiales; family Xanthobacteraceae; genus Pseudolabrys. The sequence continues at coordinate 4,520 of JARRNI010000303.1, read as the reverse complement.
CCTCGTTTCCGGGGCCTGTTTCGCCGATTTCGGCCACGAAGTGACCTGCGTCGATAAGGATGCGGCCAAGATCGAGGCACTCGAGCGCGGCGAGATGCCGATCTACGAACCGGGACTGAACGACCTAGTCGCGGTCAATGTGCGCGCCAACAGGCTGAAATTCGGCACCGAACTGGCGCCCGCGGTCAAGGAGGCGGACGCCGTGTTCATCGCGGTCGGCACGCCCTCTCGCCGCGGCGACGGCCACGCCGACCTCACCTTCGTCTACGACGCCGCGCGCGAGATCGCGCAAGCGCTCGAAGGCTTCACCGTGGTCATCACCAAGTCGACGGTTCCCGTGGGGACCGGCGACGAGGTCGAGCGCATCATCGCCGAGACGCGCCCCGGCGCCGACTGTGCCGTGGTGTCCAACCCGGAGTTCCTGCGCGAGGGCGCCGCCATCCGCGACTTCAAGCATCCCGACCGTATCGTGGTCGGCACTACGGAAGCCCGCGCACGCGAGGTGATGAGCGAGCTCTACCGGCCGCTCTATCTCAACCGCTCGCCCGTCATGTTCACCGACCGGCGCACGGCGGAGCTGATCAAATACGCCGCCAACGCCTTCCTCGCCACCAAGATCACCTTCATCAACGAGATCGCCGATCTGGCGGAAAAGGTCGGCGCCGACGTGCAGGAGATCGCGCGCGGCATCGGCCTCGACAATCGCATCGGCGCCAAGTTCCTACATGCGGGGCCGGGCTTCGGCGGCTCCTGCTTTCCCAAGGACACCGTGGCGCTGCTCAAGACCGGGCTCGACAATGCCGCCCCCTTGCGCATTGTCGAGGCGGTGGTGGCGGTCAACGACGCGCGCAAGCGCGCCATGGCGCGCAAGGTGGCGGCCGCGCTCGGCGGCGAACTGCGCGGCAAGACCGTTGCGGTGCTGGGTCTCACGTTCAAGCCGAACACCGACGACATGCGCGACTCGCCGTCGATCCCGCTGATCACGGCGCTGCAGGACATGGGCGCCAAGGTGCGGGTCTACGATCCGGCCGGCGTGGAGCAGGCGAAGAGCCTTATCGGCAAGGTGGACTTCTGCCAGGACGCGTATTCGTGCGCGGAAGGCGCCTCCGCGCTGGTGATCGTCACCGAATGGGAGCAGTTCCGCGCGCTCGATTTCGAGCGGCTCAAGGACATGATGGAGAGTCATGTGTTGGTCGACCTGCGCAACATCTACCGGCCCGAGGAAGCCGCCCGCGCGGGGTTCGCCTATGAGAGTGTGGGAAGGCCCTCGAAGTGATTTTCTGCGCTGCTTCAATTAGAAGCCGTCGTCCCGCGCGCGGGCGGGGGACCCAGTAAACACCGACATCGCAATGTTTGTACGGTCCAGGTTTACTGGATCGCCCGCCTGCGCGGGCGATGACACAGGGACTAGATGCACGGCTTCGACACACCGCTCCCCATCGACGAGGCGCTGCCGCGGCTCACCGCCGCGCTTGCGGCGAACAATGCCGCCGTGCTGGTGGCGCCGCCGGGCGCCGGCAAGACCACGCGGGTGCCGTTGGTGCTGCTCGACGAGCCGTGGGCTGGGACCAAGAAAATTCTGGTGCTGGAGCCGCGGCGTCTCGCCGCCCGCGCCGCCGCGTCGCGCATGGCGTCCACTTTGGGCGAGCCGGTCGGCGAAACGGTCGGCCTGCGCGTGCGCTTCGGCTCCAAGGTATCGAAGCGCACGCGCATCGAGGTCGTGACGGAAGGCGTGTTCACGCGGCTGGTGCTCGACGATCCTTCATTGGAAGGCGTGGCCGCGGTGCTGTTCGACGAATTTCATGAGCGCTCATTGGATGCCGATCTCGGCCTGGCGCTGGCAAGAGATGCGCAGGCCGGCCTGCGCGAGGACCTGAAGCTTCTGGTGATGTCGGCGACGCTCGACGGTGCGCGGGTGGCGGCGCTGCTGGGCGATGCGCCGGTCGTCGAAAGCAAGGGCCGCAGCTTTCCGGTCGAGACGTGCTATCTCGGCCGCGACTCGCGCGCGCGCATCGAAACGCAGGTGGCTGACGCGGTGACGCGCGCCTTGCGTGCCGAGACCGGTTCGCTGCTCGTCTTCCTGCCGGGCGCCGGCGAGATCCGCCGCACCGAGACGCTGCTGAAGGAGCGCGTCGGCGACCCAAGCGTCGACATCGTCGCGCTGTTCGGCGCGCTCGACGCGCGCGAGCAGGACCGGGCGATTTCCCCGTCGCCGCCCGGCCGCCGCAAGGTGGTGCTGGCGACCTCCATTGCCGAGACTTCGCTGACCATCGAGGGTGTGCGCGTGGTGATCGACAGTGGCTTGTCGCGGGTGCCGCGTTATGAGCCGGACGTCGGCCTGACTCGGCTGGAGACCGTGCGCGTCTCGCGCGCCGCCTGCAACCAGCGCACCGGCCGCGCCGGCCGCACCGAGCCCGGCGTCTGCTACCGGCTGTGGGATGAGCCGCAGACCGGCTCACTTGAGCCCTACACGCGGCCGGAAATCCTCTCCGCTGATCTTTCGTCCTTCGTGCTCGATCTGGCGCAGTGGGGCACGACAGATCCTTCAACGCTCGGCTTCCTCGACCCGCTGCCGCCGCCGGCGCTCAACGAGGCGCGCGCGTTGCTGCGCGAACTGGGCGCGCTCGATCCGGAAGGCCGCATCACCGAGGAGGGCCGCCGCCTGCGCGCCCTGCCGCTGCCGCCGCGGCTGGCGCGCATGGTGGTGGATGCCTCGAGCGAAGGCGCGGGACTGCTGGCGGCGGAGATCGCCGCCGTCATCACCGAGCGCGGCCTTGGCGGCGACGATCCCGACCTGCGCCACCGCCTCGATCAGTTCCGCCGCGACCGCTCGCGCCGCGCCGAGGATGCGCGCGCGATGGCGAAGCGGTGGGCCGACACCGCGGGAGCCAAGGGGGGTGATGAGGAGGTATTGCCTGGCGCTATCCTGGCCCTTGCCTATCCCGACCGCATCGCCAAGAACCGCGGCGGCAAGGCGGGTGCCTTCCTGCTCGCCAACGGCCGCGGCGGCAATGTCGATTCGGCGTCGGCGCTGGCGCGCGAGCCGTTCGTCGCCGTGGCGGAACTGACCGGCAGCGCCGCGGCCAGCCGCATCGTGCTGGCGGCGCCGATCGCCCTCGGCGAGATCGAGGCGCGTTTCGCCGACCAAATCGAAGACCGCGACACCGTGACCTTCGATGCCGGCTCGGCCTCGCTGCGTGCGCGCCGCACGCGCCGCTTGGGCGCGCTGGTGCTGGCCGAGCTGGTCAAGCCGGTCACGCCCGACGACGGCACCGCGCATATTCTGGCAGACGGCATCGTGAGCCGCGGCTTCGCCAGGCTGCCCTGGAGCAAGGCCGCGCTTCAGTTTCGCCAGCGCGTCGAATTCCTGCGCGGGGCGGAAGGCGACGGATGGCCCGATCTCTCCGATGAGGGCCTCGCGCGCAGCGCGCCCGAATGGCTGGAGCCGCTCTTGCTCGACAAGACCGCGTTGAGCCAGATCGGCGCCGACGCGCTCTCCAATGCGGTGATGAACCTGCTGCCGTGGCCGCTGCGCCGCCGGCTCGACGCCGAGGCACCGACCCATTTCACCGCGCCGACCGGCTCAGCCGTGCCGATCGACTACGCGGCCGAGCAGGGACCGACCGTCTCCATCCGCGTGCAGGAACTGTTCGGGATGGCGCAGCATCCTTGCATTGCGGGCGGACGCGTGCCGCTGGTGATCGAACTCATGTCGCCCGCGCATCGGCCGGTGCAGGTGACGCGCGATCTGCCCGGCTTCTGGCGCGGCAGTTACGCGCAGGTCAAGACTGAGATGCGCGGGCGCTATCCGAAGCATCCCTGGCCGGACGATCCCTTGTCGGCGCCCGCCACCCGCCGCGCCACCCGCCGCGCCACCCGCCGCGCCAAGCGCCGCGGCGAATAAGCCGCGCGGGCAATAGCTTCAATTGCACGCATTCGGCTAAGCCCGCCCTCACTATCGTCGTAGTCCAATACCCGCCGTTAAGGCCGCCTTCGTCGCAATCATGCGACGGTGGCCGTGCAGAAATCAGCGGGCTCCGCCATGCGTCCCATCCTCGTCTTCGCCATCGCCGCGCTGATCGTCGGCAGCTTCGGCGCGCGCTTCGCCGACCGCGTAGTGAGTAAGCGGCCGCTTCGCGCCGCCGCCGTGCAGGCTGACGCCGCGCCGTCGAGCGTGAGCGATAGCGGTTACGGCCGCGACTTGACGCTGAAGAGTGGCCCCGACGGTCATTTTCATACCCGGGCGCGTGTGGACGGCCAGGCTATGGACTTCATCATCGATACCGGCGCCACGCTGGTAATTATCCGCGAATCCGATGCGGCTCGCGTCGGCTTCTACCCGTTTCCATCCGATTTCACCGCCACCGTCTCCACCGCAAACGGGAAGGTCAAGGCTGCGCCCACCAAGCTCGACAGCATCGAGCTTGGTGATATCACCGTGTTCGACGTGCCGGCATTGGTGCTGCCAGACGATCGGCTATGGCAAAATCTTCTCGGCATGGCGTTTTTGTCGCGCCTGA
>JARRNI010000302.1:0-5859 GCA_037385125.1 Pseudolabrys sp. | reverse complement strand
GTGGTTCTGCCATATCATGGCGGCCGGGCAAAGCCGGGGTATTGATATGGATCAGGCGGGCGTCTATCGGCCTGGGCCACCTTGCCGCCGCATGAGGACCGCATGAGCCCGGGTGAGCCCGCGCAACAAGCCGTCATGGACTTCCTGGCCGATTCCGCAAGCCACGGCGGCGCGCCGGTCAAGCGCATCGACACCCATGCCGCCAGCGTCTTCCTGGCCGGCGACCGCGCCATCAAGATCAAGCAGGCGGTGCGCTTTCCGTTCCTCGACTATTCGACGCTTGAGAAGCGCAAGGCCGCCTGCGAGGCGGAGATTGCGGTTAACAGGCCGTTCGCGCCGGCGATCTATCATGGCGTCGTGCCGATCACGCGCGAAGCCAACGGGTCGCTCGCCATCGGCGGAAAGGGCACTGCCGTCGAATGGGTGGTGGCGATGCGCCGTTTCGACGAGAACTTAACCCTCGATCATCTGGCCGAGCGCGGCGAGATCGATGACGGCCTCGCCGACCGGCTCGGCCGCGCGGTGGCCAGCGCGCATACGGCGGCGCCAGTGGTGGACGGCTTCGGGTTTGCCGCCGCGCTCGCCGAGATCGCCGCGCAGAACGAGGCGGAGCTGAAGGAGCGGCCCGACCTGTTCGCCCCGGAGAAGGTCGAGGCGCTCGGCGAAGCGACGCGCGCAGCGCTTGAACGTGTGCGCCCGCTGCTTGAGGCACGCGAGCGCGCCGGCCAAGTCAGGCGCTGCCACGGCGACCTGCATCTCGGCAACATCGTGCTGCTCGACGGCGAGCCGACTTTGTTCGACGCCATCGAGTTCGATCCGAAGTTCGCCACCAGCGACGTGTTCTACGACCTCGCCTTCCTGCTCATGGACCTGATCGAGCGAGGGCTAGGCCGCGCGGCCAATATCGTGCTCAACCGCTATCTCAACGAGACGCGGCGGGTGGACGATCTCAATGCGCTCGCCGCGCTGCCGCTGTTCCTGTCAGTGCGCGCGGTGGTGCGCGCCAAGGTCACCGCCGCGCGCGCCAAAGGACACAAGGAGCACAGTGCGGATCGCGCGGCGGCCGAGCGGAGCGCACGCGACTATTTCGCGCTTGCCGAAAAGCTGATCGCACCGCCGCCGCCGCGGCTCGTCGCGGTGGGCGGGCTGTCGGGCACCGGCAAGTCGCTCTTGGCGCGCGCGCTGGCGCTCGACCTTGCGCCTCTGCCCGGCGCGGTGGTCTTGCGCAGCGACGTCGAGCGTAAAGCGCTATTCGGCGTGGCCGAGACCGAGCGGCTGCCGCAGGAAGCCTATGCGCGCGACGTGTCGGCGCGCGTCTATGCGGCAATCGAGGACAAGGCGCGGCGCGTCATCGCCGCCGGCCATTCGGCCGTCGCCGACGCCGTGTTCGCCGATACACAGGAGCGCACGGCGATCGCGCAAGCCGCGGGCGGCGGCGCCTTCCGCGGCCTGTTCCTTACCGCGCCGCTGGCGTTGCGTGTAGCGCGGGTCGGGAGCCGGGCGCGCGATGCCTCCGACGCCGACGCCGCGGTGGCGCAGCGCCAGGAACAATACGATCTCGGCGCGCTTGACTGGGACGAGGTCGATGCATTGGGCACGTCCGCCGAGACGCTGGCGCGGGCGAAAAAGGCGCTCGGGCTAGCTTGAGCCATGCGCTGAGCGCCCCGCTGCCCCGCCTCCGGCCCCTCTTGGCGGGCGGTGCCGAACCAATGCATAGCTTGGGGCCTCGCGACGTTGCCCCCCAGGCCGGGTTCCCCATGAATGCTGCGCACCGTCCGACGTTCACCGCGCGCCAGCTGGCGGTCGGGCTCACCGGCTATTGCTGCTTCATCAACCTCTATTCGCCGCAGTCGATCCTGCCGCTGCTGTCGCAGGAATTCTCCGCCAGCGCGGCCGAGGTCTCCGCTACCATCACCATCAGCACGCTGGCGGTAGCGCTGACCGCGCCCTTCACCGGTACGGTGGCCGACGTGCTCGGGCGCAAGCGGGTCATCGTCGCCGCCATGTTTGCGCTGGTGGTGCCGACCCTCATGGTGGGACTCTCCACCAGCCTGTCGTGGATGATCTTCTGGCGCGGCGTGCAGGGCCTGGTGCTGCCGCCGATCTTCGCGGTCACCGTCGCCTATATCGGCGACGAATGGCCCCACGACGAGGCGACCACCGCCGCCGGCATCTATTCGTCCGGCTCGAGCATCGGCGGTTTTTCCGGCCGGCTGGTGACCGGCATCCTGGCCGACCTCATCGGCTGGCGCTGGGGATTTTACGCGCTCGCCGCCATCGCCCTGGCCGGGGCAGTGACGGTCAGCTTCCTGCTGCCGCGCGAGCGCAAATTCGTGCGCTCGGAGGGCTTCATCGCCTCCGGGCGGCAGATGCTCGGCCATTTCCGCAATGGGCAGCTGGTCGCCACCTTTGCCGTCGGCTTCGGCGTGCTGTTCAACTTCATCGCCACCTTCACCTATATCAGCTTCCACCTGGCCGCCCCGCCCTACAATCTGTCCGCCGGCTGGCTGGGCGCGATCTTCGTGACCTATCTCGCCGGCTCCATGCTGACGCCCTGGGCCGGCTGGGCGGTGAACCGCTTCGGACGCCGGCGCTTCGTGGTGCGGGTGATCGCGGTCTGGGGGGTGGGCGTGGCGCTGACGCTGGCGCCTTCGCTGGCGCTGATCGTGGCGGGCCTGACCATCTGCGCGGCCTGCGGGCTGATCTGCCAGGCGATCTCGACGGCTTACGTGACCATCACCGCCAAGACCGGCCGCTCCTCCGCGGTCGGGCTCTACGTGACCAGCTTCTATGTCGGCGGCAGCGTCGGCGGCGCCGTCGCCGGCATCACTTGGACGCTCGGCGGCTGGCCGGCCTGCGCCGCGCTGGTGGCGGCCATGCTGGCGGTGATGGCGGCGATCGTGTTCTTCGGCTGGGCACGGCGCGTGCCGGCAGCGCAGGAGACGCCGGCGATCGAGCCGCCGTGAGCGTTTTTAGTCGGCGCGTGATCTCTTCCGAAAACCGGTTCCCATCCCGGATCAAGTCCGGGACAGGCTTTTTCGGGATCGCGCCTGCGTCAGCACCGCGCCTCCGCCCAGACCGGTTTGCGCAGCACCAGCAGCGGCCCGTAGAACAGGACGTAACAGACAAAGCCGGTGATCCACGCGACGCCGGCGATTTCCAGCAGCATCAGCGAGCCGGTGAAGGCGGCGACGATGCGCAGGAGCGCGGCGATCAGCACCAGCGCGTAGATGGCCTGCGTGCCGGGCCCCGCCGCGAGCGCGCGGCCAGTATGGCCGAGCGTCGCCCGCGTCATCACGGCGAGCGTCATCAGGCCGACGGCGCCGGCGGTCCAGGCATGAATGCCAACGCTCGCCGGCACCGCATCGGTGAAGACGGAAGCGCCGATCAGCAGGAAGCCGAGCGGCACGAAAGCGTAGGCGACATGCAGCACCAGCACCAGCCGGTCGGCGAAGGTGCGGTCGCCGGCCCAGCGCGCGAGCCGCGCACTCTGCGCGATGCCGGCGGTGAGCAACAGCACGCCGGTCAGCCCGTCCGCCGGCAGGGCGACCCAGAAAACAAGCGCCAGCGCGCTCACGCCAAGCGTCGCCATGTCGAAGCGCGCAAACGGCACCGGCTTGCGGCCGGGATTGTTGCGCGCCAGCCAGTTGTTGGTGAAGCTCGGCACGATGCGGCCGCCGATCAGCCCGATCAGCAGGATCACCGCGGCGATGGCGATGCGCACGCCGTAATCGGCGAAGCCTTTGGTCAGCACCTCGGCGTGATAGACGATATTGCCGGCGATCATCACGCCGAGCACGGGGAGCACGCGCAGGTTCCGCCAGTTCTTGCCGGCGATGATCTCGCGCGCGGCAACGGCGGCGAGCGTGGCCAGGAAGCTCACGTCGATCGCCGCCGCGGCGATGCCGCCGATGTCGGCGGAGAACAGGATCGCCACGCGCCCGGCCAGCCATAGGGCGGCAAGGCCGGCGAGCGGCCAGCCGCTCACAGGCAGCCGCCCGGTCCAGTTCGGGATGGCGGTAAGCAGGAAGCCGGCGATGCTCGCTGCCACATAGCCGTAGAGCATTTCGTGGATGTGCCAGTCGAGCGGGCCGAGCCCGGTCGGCAGCGTGAGCGCCCCGAAATATTGCGGCAGCCAAAGGAAGATGCCGAAGGCGGCCCACAGGCCGGCGGCCAGGAAGAAGGGGCGGAAACCGTACGAAAACAACGCCGGGCCGGCATAGTCGCGGCGGCGGGCGAGAGCGGCGGGCATGGCCATGGCGATCACCTCCACGGGACCAACTAGTCCGCCTGTCGGCCGGCTTCTTTGATCTGGCGCACAGTTCCGCTGCGGCGGGATGCCTCAGGCGGCGCTTTCGTGCCAACGCGGGGCGTAGCCGCGCGCTAGCACGGCCACGATCGAAGGCGGGGTGAGCACGTCGATCTCTATACCGCGTGGGCGGGCCTGCGCACCGGCATAGCTGCTCGGTCCCCAGCGCAATAGCCGGTCGCCGCGCACCGCAAAGGCCTCGCCGTTGCGCGCGATCATGGCGCCGTCGGGCAGACCGTCGAGGACGCGGCGGTGGATGCGCTCGGCGCGGCCGTCGAGCCGTTCTTCATGCAGCCGCGCATCCATGGGCCGGCGCTGAGGCGCGCTGCCTTGCATTCGCGAACAATGCGGCAAAGCGCTCGGCGTCCTTGCGCCGGCATTCAAAGCAAGGCCGATGGCCGGCGGCAAAGGCGGTCACCTCGTCGAGGAAGAACAATTCGGTATAGCTGTCGCCCCAGACATCGCGGTGGCGGTTCTTGAATTCGAGCTCACAGCAGATCCATTGCTTGGAGGCCCAGCGGCGCGTGCCAAGCTTGCTATTCGCGTCATGCAGCCGCCCGCCGCGGTTGCCCATGAGGGTCCCGCGCGCCGGCGTGGCGACAAGCTTGCCGAAGGGATCGATGCGATTTTGCACGGGCATGCCGACTTGTAGCTCAACAGGCAAAGCCGGCACCATGCCGGGATACGCAAGCTCCGTCGAGCCATTCCGCAGTATGGGCCGGTCGATGTGCGCCGTTAAGGCGCTGCCCCAGGCGTCGTCACGTGATTCGAAAATTAGTGAAAGGTCGGGTCAGCGAATTGATCGGGATCAACTGGCGGGGACTTTTCGCTCGCCGCTCGGACAAACGAAAACGCCCGCGGCGTGGCGGGCGTTCTCTTCGTTTCGGTTCTCAGCCCTGCGGCTGCGGCGCCACCTCGCCGGACGGCGGCTCGGGCCGCGGGCGCGGCTTGCCGGACGGCGGCACCGCCGAGGTGCGCGGGCCGGACGGCTCGATTACCGATTCGCGCACCGGGCGCTTGCCCCGCAGCAAGTCCTTGATCTCGTCGCCGGTCAGCGTCTCGAACTCCAGGAGCCCGCGCGCGAGCGCCTCCAGATCGGCGCGCTTCTCGGTCAGGATCTGTGTCGCCTCGGCATAGCCGGTCTCGACATAGCGCTTGATCTCGGAGTCGATCTTGCGCGAGGTCTCTTCCGAGATGTTCTGCTGGCGCGCGACCTGGTAACCGAGGAATACCTCGTCCTGATTCTCGCCGTAAGCGACGGTGCCGAGCTCGGACGACAGGCCCCAGCGCGTCACCATCATGCGGGCAAGCCTCGTGGCCTGCTCGATGTCGGAGGCCGCCCCCGACGTCACCTTGTCCTGGCCGAACACCAACTCTTCCGCGACGCGCCCGCCCATCATGATGGCGAGCCGCGAGGTCATTTGCTCGAACGACATCGACAGCTTGTCGCGCTCGGGCAACTGCATGACCATGCCGAGCGCACGGCCGCGCGGAATGATGGTGGCCTTGTGCACCGGGTCGGTGGCCTTGACGTTGAGCGCGACGATGGC
>JARRNI010000301.1:0-10826 GCA_037385125.1 Pseudolabrys sp. | reverse complement strand
TATCGGTCGTGCCATCGGGAACGCCATCACACTCCCCGATCCGGAACGCCACATTTCCCGTACCCATGCGACTGTCCAGTATCGAGGGGGCCAGTACGTGATTCGGGATCTGGGCTCCGCGACGCCGGTGTATGTCAATGGCAAGGCGCTGGGTAACGGTCACGAAGCCTCGATTAATAGCGGCGACGAAATCCGAATCGGCAGCTATGTCATGCGTGTGGCTGCTGTGGATAGCACGCTCACGTCCGCGCCGCCGCGCGCGGCTGCGCCGCCGACGGACAATCCGGATCCCCTGGCCGTGATGGGGGGCCAAGCCAGCGCCGATCCATTTGCGGATTTGCTGGGGCCAGCCGCGCCGCCGCCACAAACTCCGGCCTCTGGAGCATTGCGGGAGTCTAGGTCGCCACCACCATCATCGGGTCCGGGCTCCAATGGGTTGATCCCCGAGGATTTTGATCCGTTTGCCGATTTCAGCACGCCGGCGTCATCTGAGGCGCCTATTCCCGAAGACCCGAATCTCGCGTTCGGCCCCGGCCCCGCTGAGCCCAAGATAGACCAGCTTCTTGATCTGGATTCCGCCAAACAGCTGGATCCGCTCCATATCCATCAGGGTTCCAACGAGTCTTCCCCCGAGACCGGAGCAGGTTCGTCGCTTGATCCCCTGGTGGCCCTGGGTGCGGCGCCCACGGCCGAACCCTCGGGGCCACCGCAACGCAATGACATGTCGGAACTCGACGGCGCCTTCCGCGCGCCGGATATGCGGCCCCCCGCGGCGACCCCGCCCTCCCGTGGCACCCCGAAGACGACTCCGCCGGCGCAAGGGAGCGATTCACCCCGCGAGCCCTATGGCGCCATGTATTCATGGGAGGGTGCGGATGCCGACGGGGGTGGGGAAAAATTCAGTCGCCGGACCGTGCCGTCACCGAAAAGGACCCGGCCGCATCCGTCCGGAGATGCGGAGGGAGCGGGAGCCAGGCGCGCAAACACAGCTGGTGCCGCCGCAAACGCGCCGGGCCGGAGCGGGGCCGGCTCGGCGGACATGCCTGCCAGGGGGCAAGATACAGCCGCCTATTCCTCGAACGGTCAAGACAAAGAGGTTCGCGACGAGCTATTGCACGCCTTTCTCGCCGGCGCCGGACTGGATGAGGCGGAGATACGCGGTGGCTTGACGCCGGGGATGATGACGCGGGTCGGACAGTTGTTGCGGGAAGCGACACAAGGCACTTTGGATCTGTTGCTGGCGCGCGCCTTGACAAAACGTGAGGTGCGCGCCGACGTGACGATGATCGCTAGCCGCAATAACAATCCACTCAAGTTTTCGCCCAACGTCGACGTGGCGCTTGCGCAATTGCTGGGTCCGCAAGAGCGCGGCTTCATGTCGCCGGTGAATGCAATGAAGGATGCCTACGATGATTTGCGTTCACATCAGTTCGGATTCATGGCGGGCATGCGGGCGGCGCTACACGGGGTGTTGGAACAGCTCAACCCGGAACGCTTGGAGCCGAGGTTGAAACAACATTCAATGCTCGATTCCCTGTTGCCTATGAACCGCAAAGCCAAACTTTGGGACTTGTTCTCTCAATACTACCAGGACATCGCTGAGGAGGCGGAAGAAGACTTTCAAGCCCTATTCGGGAAGGAGTTCTTACGCGCCTACCAAGCGCAGATTGCCACGCTCGAGCAGGAGGAAAAGAATAAAGGCCAATAAGATGGGTATTTTGATATTCAATCTTCCTATATGCTCCATATTGCATGCAGCTTGATATCGTGGTGATGTCTAAGACCGGGGGGCGCGACCATAATGAGGACGCGTGCGGCGCCTGGTCAAGCCCGGGTGCGTCGTTTTGCGTGTTGTCGGACGGACTGGGGGGACATAATGGCGGTGAGGTCGCTTCCAAGTTGGTGGTACGCCACTTGCTGGAATGGTTCCGCATGCGCCCGGCTTGTAGTCCGGAGGCAGTCGCGCAGGCACTGGCGGCATCCAACGCCGCGTTGTTAGAGGAACAGTCGCGCGTGCCGGGGCTGTCCGATATGCGGGCGACCGCGGTGGTGCTTGCGATGGACACAATGGATGCCGTGGCGACTTGGGGCCACGTTGGGGATTCGCGACTTTACTATTTCAAGCGCGGTGGCATTGTCGCGCAGACGCGCGATGACAGCGTGGTCCAGGAGATGGTCGATGCGGGTTACTTGCCGCCGCAGCAACTTCGGAGTTCACCCCATCGCAACAAATTGCTGGCCGCTCTGGGGAACGAGGCAAACGTGGAACCTCATGTCGTCTCCAAAGCCTTTGTCATGGAAGACGGAGACGCGTTTTTACTATGCAGTGACGGGTTTTGGGAATACGTAGAGGAGGAAGAAATGGAGCGCACCCTCGCCGCGGCCGACACGGCTGGCGATTGGCTGGGCGCTTTGGAACACAGCATTATAGCGCGGGGGCGCAAGGGACAGGATAACTATTCCGCAATTGCCGTGTGGTGCCGCGATCCGCTGGAATCGGCGGATGCGGAACCTACTCTCCCCCCTGGACGGCAGTGGATCGTATAGCTCGTTCCTGCCATAATCTGCGATTGGTCTAACATACATTGAAATTCCTACTCAATTATGCGTGGGCATGCCGTTAATAGAATGATCCGGGTTGCCGGCTGGCTTATTTTTGCCGCCCTGTTGCTGACGGCAGGGGGGTGTGGGCCGGCACGAATATATTTGAACGTTCAGCGCGACGTCAATCCCGACATTCATGGCCGCCCATCTCCGGTGGTTTTGAGAATGTACGAGCTTAAATCCCTGAGCGCATTTAACGGTGCGGATTTCTTTTCCCTGTATGAAAAAGACCAAGGCACGCTGGGTTCTGACATGCTGGCCCGCGAAGAATTTTTTCTGCGTCCTGGCGAAAAACGGGAATTTAAGCGCAAATTGCAGGATGACACGCGTTTTGTCGCAGTGGTGGCGGCATTTCGCGACTGGGAGCATTCCCAGTGGCGCTCGAGCATGCCCGTGACCCCCGGCAGGAGGGCGACGGTAGTTGTAACTTTGGAAGGCAAAAAGGTAACGGTTGCCGCAAAGTAGGCGTATATTGCCGGGTATATGCCATACCGGCTCGATTTCCGAGGAGCGAAGAGGACAACCGGCGCACTACTATTATTAAAGAATAAACGCGACTTCATCATCGGCGAGAGCGCGCTTAAACAACATTGACACGGTACGTTGACATGTCGGGGAACGATAAAATCGTTTGGTCTGAGGGGTTGTTTCTCCAGCCACAGCATTTTCAGCAGCACGATCACTATTGGGAACGGTTGCTGGAAGGTCGCGTGGCGGGTCTGTCGGGCTACGGCTGGGGGTTTGGCAAGCTCGAGCTTGACTCCGCCGCCTTGGGCCTGGGTAAGATACGGTTGACGGAGGGACGCGGTATCTTCCCCGACGGTACACCGTTTGATTTTCCTGGGGAAGATGCTGTGCCGTCCCCCTTCGACGTCGACATCCATGCCCATGATGAACAAGTCGTCCTTGCGTTGCCGTTGCGGCGCATCGGTGCTCTCGAGACCGTATTTGAGGATTCCCAGGACGATGGCCTTGCTCGCTACACGGCGGAAGACATTACGCTGAAGGACGCCAACTCGTCGTCCGGTAATGAAGCCCTGGTTCAGGTAGGTCGCCTGCGACTTAAACTGATGAGCGCGAGTGATATCACCGAGGCCTATACTACGCTGGGCGTCGTGCAAGTCGTTGAGCGTCAGGCAGACAACCAGGTGCTTCTCAACAAGTCATACATCCCTCCCATGATTCACGCGCTGGGCAATAGTACACTGGCGGGGTATGTACGCGAATTGCACGGCGTATTGCATCAGCGCGCTGAGGTTTTGGCGGCGCGGGTTGCACACCCGGGGCGCGGCGGCGTAGCAGATGTCGCCGATTTCCTTATGCTGCAAACCGTCAATCGCTACGAGCCGTTGTTCGCCCATTACGCCGGTCATCCGGCGTTCCATCCGGAGCGGCTGTATAGTTTATGCCTGCAGCTGGCCGGCGACCTGGCAACGTTCAGCCATGATGCACGGCGGCCCCCATCCTTTCCGGAGTATCGCCACGATGCCCTCGAACAATGTTTCACGCCGCTTATATCGGATCTGCGTCGCTCTCTGAGTATGGAGTTTAAAGCAAACGCAATACCCATCGAGTTGCAGGATCGTAAATACGGTGTGCGAGTCGCGACAATTTCCGACATCGGACTGCTCAAGACACACAGCTTTGTGCTGGCGGTCAATGCCCAGATACCGGCGGAGACGCTGCGTACCCGGTTCCCGACCCAAGTGAAGATCGGCCCGGTGGAAGCCATACGCAACCTTGTCAATCTGCAATTGCCCGGCATTCCGCTGCGCGCCCTGCCGGTCGCCCCCCGGCAGATTCCATTTCATGCGGGGTTCAGCTACTTCGAACTGGAGCGCGGCGGCGAGTTGTGGAACCAACTGGACCGTAGCGGGGGATTGGCGATGCATATCGCCGGAGAGTTCCCGGGGCTTGATCTGGAATTCTGGGCCATTGGGCAGTGAAGGGGGAATGAATGGTTGATGACGATCCCTTTGCGACACCTGGTGAGGATCGCACTGTCATTATGCCTTCGCCCGGCGGCCGCAGTCGGCCGCCCTCGCGCCCTTCTTCCCCGGATGCGTCGCGTCCGGCATACGAACCCGGGGTCGGAGCCGGCGATGCCAGAACCTTCGGTAGCGGCCTCAATCCTCTGCTCGCGGCGGCCAATCCCCTGTTGGTCGTTGTACCGCAACTTCGGACGACGTTACAGCATCCCGATCCCCAGGCATTGCGCGATGAGCTGACTCACACGGTCAAGGAATTCGAAGCGAAGGCGAGGGCCGCCGGCGTCGCGCCGGAAAAGATCATTGCGGCCCGTTACATCTTGTGCACACTCTTGGATGAGACGGTAACCTCGACGCCATGGGGCGGATTCGGGTTCTGGAAAACGGCGCGAGCCAATTGCAAACCCTGCGCGAACGACTCGCGCAGATTCTGCGCAAAGAGCGTGGCGAGTATGAACGCGATTTGTCGCCGCGCTGGCAAGCGGCAGCAAGCACCCGTTCCAAGGTTCTGTCCATCATGCCTTTGTGGGTGACCTTCGCCGCCTGCGGGGTTGTCATGCTGGTCGCCTATTTGAGCTTCCTTTATCTAATCAACGGCAAGTCGGATCCGGTGTATTCACATATTGCGGCGCTGAGGGTCAATACTGCTTTGCCTCCCCCGGCGCCTGCTGCTCAACCCAGACTTGCAAAATTTCTTGCTCCGGAGATACGGCAAGGCTTGGTCAACGTAGTGGACGAGGAAGGCCGCAGCGTTGTTACCTTGCTCGGCGATGGCGTATTCGCACCAGGGAGTGCGACGGTGTCGTCCTCATTTGTGCCCACTATTAAGCGTATCGCCGAGGCGTTGAATTCGGTGCCGGGAAAGGTGCTCATCACCGGGCATACCGACAATTCACCCATACGTTCGCTCCGTTTTCCCTCCAATTGGTATCTGTCACGGCAGCGCGCGCGTGCCGTCGAGCACATATTGGCGGAGAGGGTGACGCCTGAAAGGCTGAGTGCGGAAGGTCGCGCCGATTCGGAGCCCGTTGCGTCCAATGCCACACCCGAGGGGCGTGCCCGCAACCGGCGGGTCGAGATTACCGTCTTCGTTCCGGGTGATGCCGGTTCACAATTCGCTACGCCCCGATAGCCTGCATATGAAGAAGATTCTTAAGCTTGTTTTTAATCGTTGGGTCGTGGTCGCCCTTGGATTGCTGGCAATAAGCCTGCTGATTTGGCTGGTCGGACCCCTGATCTCCATCGCCGGCCATTATCCTCTGGAATCGGCTACGGTCCGTTTCATTCTCATCCTTTTGGTGATTTCGGGTTATTTAGCCAAGCCAATCTTGGGGTTGATTAAGGCCAAACAGCTTAGCAAGCGCTTAATGGACGGACTGCTGGCGCAACGCTCCGCGCAGGTGGCTGGCGGTGCGGGAGATGAGGAGGTGGCGGTGTTGCGTCAACGCTTCCAGGAAGCATTGGCGACACTCAAGCAGGCGCTGTCGGGCGCCAAGGGCAATAAGAAATGGGCCGCACCATTACTCCTGCGTCAGCAATATGTGTACGAACTTCCATGGTATATCTTTATAGGCGCACCTGGATCCGGAAAGACCACGGCACTTATCAATTCCGGGCTCCAGTTTCCTCTTGCGGATCGTTTCGGCCAAGAGGCCGTACGAGGTATTGGCGGTACACGCAACTGTGACTGGTGGTTCACCAACGAAGCCGTTCTCATCGATACCGCCGGCCGTTATACAACGCAGGAAAGCAGCCTTGAGGTCGACCGTGCCGAATGGGGCGGTTTTCTGCAGTTACTCAAGAAGTATCGTCCGCGTCGTCCCATCAACGGCGCCATTGTTACGGTAAGCGTTGCAGATCTATTACTCCAGAATACGGCGCAACGCGAAGCTCAGGCGAATGCGGTCCGCAAGCGCATTCAGGAATTGCATGATGAGCTTAAGATCCGTTTCCCAATCTACATTTTGGTTACCAAGACCGATTTGTTGGCAGGATTCATGGAATTCTTCGCCGAGTTCGGCAGAGAAGACCGTGCTCAGGTATGGGGTACGACGTTCCCCCTCACTGAGCAGGGCGATATCATGGCTGAGCTCGCCGACTTCTCATCACAATTCTCCCTTTTGGAAAAGCGCCTAAATGACCAGTTGATCGATCGTATGCAGCAGGAGCGGAATCCTCAAATGCGCAGTCTCCTGTACACCTTTCCCGATCAATTCCACTCTATAGGGCAGCCGCTGAGTGATTTTCTGAAAGCCATTTTCGCCCCCACGCGTTTTGAGCATCCGCCGATGCTGCGCGGCGTATACTTTACCAGCGGTACGCAGGAGGGCAGCCCAATCGACAGGGTGATGGGAAGTCTCGCGCGTGCCCTGCATCTGGAGCGCAAGCTGCTGCCCCCCAGCAGGCCCAGCGGTAAGAGCTTTTTCCTGACGCGGCTTATCCGCGACGTGATTATATCCGAGGCCAATCTTGCCGGTACCAACCTGCGTTGGGAGCGGCGCAGCGCGATGCTGCAACTGGGTGCCGTGGCGGCTCTAGTCTTCGTTACCTTATTTTCTCTTGGGGCGTGGAGCATTAGCTATTCCGGGAATAAATCTTATGTGGCAGCGGTCGACAAACGCGCCATGGCTACGGAGCAGGAACTTCAGAAGCTGTCAGTCACCGGCAATACGGATGTCATTAGTCTCTTGCCGTTGTTGAATTCGGTTCGTGACCTGGCCAACGTATCGCAGACAACGAGCGGTAAAGTGCCATGGACCATAAGTTTCGGGTTATCGCAAGCGGCTAAGTTGGGGGCTGCCTCGGACGACGCATATATGCGTCTGCTGCAGAACACGATGCTGCCTCGACTTGCTCTGCAGATTGAACAGCGACTGCGCCGGGCCAGTACAGAAAATCCCGAATTGGCATATGAAGAGCTCAAGGCGTATATCATGCTTTCCAACTCGAAACACTTCGATGCGACGGCGCTCAGGGCATTTATTACCGCCTATTGGCAGGCCTATCTGTCGCCAAAGGTTACACGTGAGCAACGCCGGGCCTTGAGTGGACATCTAGATAAGCTTCTATCGCGTGGCGAGGTGACCAGTCCACTGAAGGCCGATACCAACCTCATCGCCGAGGTGCGGAGTAAACTGGTGCGGATACCGATCGCGCAACGTATCTATAACCGCTTGAAACGTCAAGGTCTGGGTGGCGATATCCCCGAGTTTACCATCGCCGACAAGGTCGGCCCTTCGGCCGCTCTTGTTTTCATACGGGCAAGCGGTCAGCCGCTGACCAAAGGCGTGCCGGGGCTATTTACCTATGACGGTTACTATAAGAAGTTTAATAAGGTCTCGGCCGAGGTTGCCAGACAAATGATGGACGAAGAGAGCTGGGTTCTGGGCGTACGGCAAGGTAATCGCGGACGCCGCGCCGCTCCAGACGCCCGGGCCTCTGTGATGGACCAGGTGCGACGTCTATATCTGAAGGAGTACGTGCGCACGTGGGATTCCTTCATCGGAGATATTAAGACAATTAACCCCGGCACCATGCAGCAGAGTATTGACCTGGCGCGACTCCTCTCCGCTCCGGAGTCGCCGCTGCCCAAGCTCTTGCGCGCGATTGTTCACGAAGTAACCTTGGTTAAGGTTGACGAGGCTGACAAGAGTACGGTCGACAAGGCAAGTGACAAATTTCAGGCGGCGACGGCGGAGATCGGCAGCTTGTTTGGCAAGTCGTCACAATCCGCATCGACTGTCTCAGACTTATCTCGTCCTGAAAGTATTGTAGATGATCACTTTGACAATCTGCGCAGGTTTGTTCGGGCGTCTGCGGCAGGACAGCCTGCGCCTATTGATGCTGTTATCGGGATCATAAACGAGTTATACACACAGTTGACTGCGACTCAACTTGCGCTGAACAATGGGACTGCCCCACCGCAAAGCAATATCGACGACAAGGTTAGAGCCGAAGCTGGTCGTGCCCCCGAGCCTTTGCGGTCAATGCTGTTGGCGCTGACCACTCAAGGAAATGCCAGCGCGATGCAGCTTACGCGTCAAAATCTGACCAAGGCCCTGGTTGCCAACGTGGGAGACTTCTGCAAACAGGCACTGGTAGGCCGGTATCCGTTTGACAGGTCGAGCAAACGCGATATGACACGGGACGATTTTGCGCGGCTTTTTTCCCCGGGGGGGCTGATCGATAAGTTCTTCAAGAAGAATCTGGCGCAGTACGTCGATACTTCCACGCGCCCGTGGAGTTTCCGCAAGACCGGCGACATAAGCTTTAAGGGGGCAAGTGGCACCTTGGAACAATTTCGCCGTGCTCGTGTGATCCGCGATGTGTTCTTTATGAACGGCGGCCATGTTCCAAGTATGCGACTCACGTTCACGCCGACCGATATGGACGCTTCGATTATGCAGCTAAATCTGGACGTGGATGGACAACTGATCAAATACAGTCACGGTCCGCAGATTCCCACTCAGGTTCAATGGCCGGGCCCGCACGGTGGTACGCAGGTGCGTCTGCAACTGTCGTCGAGCAGTGCGTCCGGAACGTCCGGTCAAGTATTCAACGGTCCGTGGGCGCTGTTCCACCTTTTTGATAGGGCGCAAATCAGTTCGACTTCCCAGCCGGAAAAGTTTGGCGTCATCTTTAACGTGGGGGGGCGGAAGGCGTATTTTGATGTGGTGAGCGGGAGTGTACAGAATCCTTTTCGCCTTAGCGAGCTTAGGCAATTCCGTTGCCCGGAGCACTTATAGTGACAGACGTTTCTCCCACCGCCCCGGGCTGGTACGGAAAAATTCCCGCGGTCGGGGATTTTGTGTCGCGTCGCCTGCCTCAGCATTTTATCGATCTTTGGCATGACTGGCTGCAGCAGGGGATAGCAGCGAGCCGCTCCGCTTTGCAGGACGGATGGCTAGATCAATACTTGAATAGCCCCATATGGCGTTTCTTGCTGACTCCAGGAATCTGCGGTGAGTTTACGTGGGCCGGCACGCTTATGCCGAGTGTTGACAGGGTGGGACGTTATTTCCCGCTGACGCTGGCTGTTCAGATGGAAGGAAGAAACGAAAACTTGTCGATGATCACTGCGGCAAACAATTGGTATGCGGCCCTGGAACAACTCTCTTTGTCGATGTTGGATATGAATAGCTCTGTGAATGAACTCGAAGACGGGCTCATTGGGACTCCGTTTCCTCAGCTCGGCGATTCCGCTGTACGAAGTGCTAAGGAGTTTGCGCTGTGGTGGACGATAGGGGACGCCACCCCAAAGGTAATCGACCTGATGGGGCCGGGCGCAGTGAACGAACTTGTCCAAATGGCTACGGGGGAGGGGTTTATAGCCAAGGGATCGGGACGAAGCCTGTGGTGGACGTCCGAACATATGAAATTGCACTGCTTTATAGGACTTCCCCCACCGGGCTATTTTTCAGTTCTCCTGGAAAATCGTACGATTGTTTGATGCGGTTTCGGCATTTTGGCGCATCGAAACCAGCCATGTGCTGCGGTCGCAAGGACTAAAGCATAATTGACGCCTTGTCGCTCTTAATTGCTTGTTTTATCAGAACAATATCCGGAGGTCGCTGGTGAGCCATTTGGGCGTGGATGAGTTCCGCCCTGACTCGCCGCGGTCTCTATGGTCGGATACTTCCCAGTGAGCGTCCCTGTGACCTTAGCCCTTGAGCTCCGTTTATCGGCAGGATGGGCGGGGTGCTGTCTTCTTCGTGCAATACCGATTGTTGGTAAGCGGGGTGTGTAGTGTCGGAAACCAAAGAAGGCTGCCGAGGCCGCCTTCTTTGTTTTGTACGTGTTACGGAGACCATGACGGAGTGGGTTTTAACCGCATTTCGAATCGCCGCAATTCAGGCAGGTCAGGCAACCGTCCATGATGATGACCGCCTTGGTGTGGCACTTGCCGCACAGCTGGGCGCTGTCCGGAAAACCGGCGGTCTCATCGGGAGGGGAAGATTTGTTTTGGCTCTGCTCGAACTGGGAGCGTTTCTCCGCGATCAGTTTCTGCTGGTGTTCATCCGGCCCGTCGTTCTTGAGCAATCCGATGGTGCGCAGGTGATGTTCGATGGCGTCACCGATCTCCCCCACCAATGACGGCATATATTTTCCACCTTTCTTGAAATAACCCCCTCGGGGATCGAAGACCGCCTTCAGTTCCTCCACCAGGAAGGTGACATCACCGCCTTTGCGGAATACGGCGGAGATGATCCGGGTGAGGGCGACGATCCACTGGAA
>JARRNI010000300.1:0-10064 GCA_037385125.1 Pseudolabrys sp. | reverse complement strand
GCCAGCGGGTCGAGCGGGAATTCCCGCATGGTGTAACGGACCTTGCCGGTGTCGATGTATTGCTTTTTGAGCGCCGGGAAGGTGGTCTCGTCGAAATGCGCGCAGTGCGGACAGGTCATCGAGGCGTATTCGATGATGATGACCGGCGCCTTGGGGTCGCCGAGCCACAGGTCGGGGAGGGCCTGCGGCGCCATCAATTCGGTCAGCGGGACCGAGCCCTGCGCCTCCTGCGCCTGCGCGGGGAAGACGGGCAGCACGGTGGGGCCGAGGGCGGCGGCCAACGCGACGATGGCGGCACCCTGGCAGAATTCGCGGCGATCGATCGGCAACTTGAACTCCTCCACGTTATGCCCCCGTGCGGATCGACATTTGCCTACCCGGATAGGGTGATTGTGGCAATGGCGGGCTGGGGCGCTCGGTTCGCGGCCGTTGCTCACTTTCGGTTGACTGCGGCGCCCAGGCGGGCGAGCGCCTGGCGCAGGCCTTCGTCTTCGATCTGCGGCAGAGTGGCCGCGATGCGCGCGGCGGCGGCGGGGTCGGGAGCCGGCGGCGGGGCGGGCGGCGCGCGGCGGCGCAAGGGCGCCTGGCGCAGGGTGAGGCGGCCGATCGCCTCCCAACCGAAGAAGCGGTTGACGCGCTCCAGGATCATAGACGACAGGTGCTGGATCTCGATGGCCGCTGGGCCCTCCACCCGCAGCACCAGAGTGGCGGGCTCGGGCGGGGCGTCCTCGCTGGTTGGGCGCGGCCAGTTGATCTTGAGCGGCTCGGAGTGGGTGGCGATCTCCCCGCCCACGATGTCGGCCCAGCGCGCGATCAGCTCGGTCGAGGCGAAGCCCTGGCGCCGGAGCGGGCCGCTCAAGGCGCCCGCCGTGAGGGCGGAAAGCGGCCGGGGAAAACTGCGCGCGGGCTTGCTCATGAGCCGGTCTCTCGTGCCAAGGTCGGCGGCATGAGCGTAGCAGTCCGCTTGCCCGCGCGAAAGAAAGCCGCTCCCGACGCCGGCGACCTGCTCGCCTGGTACGACCGGCACCGGCGCCTGCTGCCGTGGCGGGCGCGCAAGGGCGAGCGGGCCGACCCCTACAAGGTTTGGCTGTCGGAGATAATGCTGCAGCAGACCACGGTGAAGACCGTGGCGCCCTATTACGCCAAGTTTCTTGCGCGCTGGCCCGACGTGGCGACGCTGGCGGCGGCGAGCCTCGACGAGGTGCTGCGCGCCTGGGCGGGGCTCGGCTATTACGCGCGCGCGCGCAATCTGCACGCGTGCGCCCGCGCCGTTATGGAGCGGCACGACGGCGTCTTTCCGGACGACGTGGAGCGCCTGCGCGCGCTGCCGGGCATCGGCGACTATACGGCGGCGGCGGTGGCGGCGATCGCCTTCGACCAGTCGGCGGTGCCGGTGGACGGCAATGTCGAGCGGGTGGTGACGCGGTTGTTCGCGGTAGAGGAGGAACTGCCGGCGGCGAAGTCGGCGATCAAGCGTCTGGCGGCGTCCCTGCTGCCGGCGCGCCGGGCTGGCGATTTCGCGCAAGGCTTGATGGACCTCGGCGCCACGCTGTGTTCGCCGAAGCGGCCGGCCTGCGCGCTCTGCCCTTGGAACGATGTCTGTTTGGCGCGGCCGCGCGGCGAGCAGGAGAAATATCCCCGCAAGGCGCGCAAGCGCGAGGGCAAATTGCGGAGCGGTGCGGCCTTTGTCGCGCTGCGCGCCGACGGCTGCGTGCTCTTGCGTAGCCGCCCGGACAAGGGCCTGCTCGCCAAGATGACGGAAGTGCCCGGCAGCGCCTGGACTCACGATTTCGACGCGCGTACCGCATGGCGCGCCGCGCCGCCGCTGAAGGGCGCTAGATGGCGGCGCCTGCCCGGCACGGTGCGGCACGTATTCACGCATTTTCCACTCGAGCTTTCCGTGTTCCTTGTCGAGGTGCCGCGCGCGGCCGCGGCGCCCAAGGGGGCGCGCTGGGTCAAGCGCGCCGATCTGGCGGGCGAGGCATTGCCGGCCGTCATGCGCAAGGTGCTCAACCACGCGCTGGAAGATCGCAAAGGAGGAATGAAATGACCATCGAACGCAAGGAAGTAGGCGCCCGCATGAGCCAGGTGGTCGTGCACGGCGACACGGTTTATCTCGCCGGCGTGGTGGCGCGCGCCAACAAGGGCAAGAGCGTGACCGAGCAGACACGCGAAATCCTCGCCACCATCGACGGCCATCTGGCCAGCGCGGGCACGGACAAGAGCAAATTGCTGTCGGCACAAATCTGGATCACCGACATGGCGCAATTCGCCGAGATGAACTTGGTGTGGGACGCCTGGGTCTCGCCCGGCAACACGCCGGCGCGCGCCTGCGTCGAGGCCAAGCTCGCCTCGCCCGACTACAAGGTCGAGATTATGGTGACCGCGGCGAAGTGACCGCTTGGGTAGCATAGGGTAACGCAATGGCATTCGACTTCACGCCGCTTCTGCTGGCGGGCCTGCCGCCGCCAGCGACGCGCTGGGCAGGGTCGCCGCGCTACAACTTCACCGGCGGCAACAATGACCCGGACGAGGTGCCCGTCGAGTATCTGACGGCCGCGGCGCAAGCCGTGCTCAGGCGCGAGGGCCGCGACCTGTCGCATTACGGCCTGCGCAGCGGACCGCAGGGTTACCGGCCGTTGCGCGAGTTTCTCTCGGCCAAGCTTAAGCGCGACGCAGCGATCGCCTGCAGCGCAGACGACATCCTGCTGGTCTCGGGCTCGCTGCAGGCGCTCGACTTGGTCAACGGCGCGTTGCTCGAACGCGGCGACACGGTGATCGTCGAGCGCGACAACTACCAGGGCACACTGACGCGCCTGCAGCGGCTGGGTGTTCAGGCGGTCGGCATTCCGCTCGATCGAGGCGGCATGCGCATGGACGCGCTTGCTGCGGCGTTGAAAGATTTGAAGGCGCGCGGTGTCAAGCCGAAAT
This sequence comes from Pseudolabrys sp., assembly GCA_037385125.1. Lineage (GTDB taxonomy): Bacteria > Pseudomonadota > Alphaproteobacteria > Rhizobiales > Xanthobacteraceae > Pseudolabrys. The sequence continues at coordinate 7,133 of JARRNI010000300.1, read as the reverse complement.
TCATCTATACCATTCCGACAGTGCAGAATCCGACCGGCACGATCCTCGATGCCGGGAGGCGCGCGACGCTACTCAAGTTCGCCGATGAATACGGCGTGCCGGTGCTCGAGGACGACTGCTATTCGGACCTGATCTGGAGCGGTGAGCGCCCGCCCGCGCTCTACGCAACGAGCAAGATTGAGAATGTCATCCACATCGGATCGTTCTCGAAATCGATCGCGCCGGCCCTGCGCGTCGGCTTCGTAGTGGCGCCGTGGTCGATCCTGTCGCGCATCTTGCCGCTGAAGACCGACGCCGGCTCCGGCGCGCTCGAGCAGATGGTGCTGGGCGAATACTGCGCCACGCATTTCACCGCGCACGTACCGGCGCTGCGCGTCGCGCTGAAGAAGAAGCTTGACACGCTGACCGAGGCGCTCAACGAGCAGTTCGGCACCGCGGCGGAATTCGATGGTCCGCAGGGCGGCATTTTCCTATGGGTCAAGCTGCCGGATAATGTCGACACGCTCAAGCTCGGCCAGGCCGCGCTGAAGGAAGGCGTGGCGATCAATCCGGGGCCGGAATGGTCGACCGACGCCGGCCACGCTAAGAGCCGCATGCGGCTGTGCTTCGCCAGTCCGTCGCATGACGACATTCGCGCTGGGATAGCGCGGCTTGCGGAAGTGTGCCGGCGCGAGTTCGGCGTGCCCGAGCGCAGCGCCAATGTCGCGCGCGGACCTTAGGCCATGCGCGAGCCCGGCATATTGGTGATCTTCAACGACTGCCGCACCGGCCGCGAAGCCGAGTTCGAGGACTGGTTCCAGGGCGAGCATCTGATCGAGCGGCTCAGCGTGCCCGGCTTCCTGTTCGGGCGGCGGCACCAGGCGATCTCGGGTGCGAGCGGCTATTTCAATTTCTATCTCACCGAGTCGCCCGACGTGCTCACCTCGCAGCCTTATCTGGAGCGGCTCGACAATCCGACACCGATGACGCGCAAGATCATGTCGGAGGTGTTCCTTAATATGAACCGCACGGTGTGCCGGCGCACGCTGCGGCGTGGGCCCTTCCGCGGCGCATTTGCGGTGACGGTGCGCTTCGACGATGCGCCCGAGGAAGCCGCTTTGAGCGAGCAACTCGACGCCATGCTGGCGAGCACGGCGGTCGCCGGCGGTGAAATCTGGATGGCGCTCGACCCGGCCGGCATGCCGGTATCGATGGAGGAGCAATTGCGCGGCGGCGACCGCAAGATCGAAGCCTGCCTGATGGTCGATACGCTGCGTCAAGACGCGGCCGAAGAAACTGGCGCGCGGTTGGCCGCGCGCTTTTCCGGCGCCGAGGTCAGCGTCTTCCGCGTGCTGTGCCAGATCGGCCGTGGCGATTTTTGAGGGCGGGATCATGCAGAGCTTGCTGCCGCTAGCGGAGAAGATCGCGGCGCGCCTGAAGCAAGGAGGCGAAACTGTGGCTGTCGCGGAGTCATCGACCGGCGGGCTGATTTCGGCGGCGCTGCTCGCCCTGCCCGGCGCGTCCGCCTATTTCATCGGCGGCGCGGTGGTCTATACCCGTGCGTCGCGCGCCGCGCTGCTCGGTATCACCGACGCGGAAATGTCCAGCCTGCGCTCCGCCAGCGAGCCCTACGCGCTGCTGTGCGCGTGGCGCATGCGCGAGAGAAACGGCGCGAGCTGGGGCCTGGCCGAGACCGGCGCCGCCGGCCCGACGGGAAACCGCTACAGCGACGCGCCGGGCCATAGTTGCATCGCGGTCGCCGGCCCTTCGCGCGAGCGGGCGATCACGCTGGAGACCGGCGGCAGCGACCGGCAGGCCAATATGCACACCTTTGCGGCGCGAGCGCTGGAACTATTTCTGGAAGTGGCGGAGAAGTAGTTAGTCGGCTTCCGCCATCTCGGCGCGCAGTTGCGCGCGGAACTCGTCGATCGGGCGAAGGCCCTTCGACGTTTCCACGTGCCAGAAGGTCCAGCCGTTGCACGCCTCCAGGCCCTGCACCAGCGCGCCAATCTTGTGGATCGAGCCGACGCGGCCTTCGACCGACAGGGCGCCGTCGGCGCGCACCAGCGCCTTATGCCGCTTCTTGGCGTCCACCAGGCGCGCGCCGGGTGAAACCAGCCCGCGCTCGATCAGCGCGGAGAACGGCACGCGCGGGGCGTCGCGCGCGGTGACGAAGGGCACCAGCGTCGGCGCTTCCAGCGGCTTCACCGCGGCGACGCGCTTCTCCGCTGCCTTGGCGTAACGCGCGTCGCGTTCGCAGCCGATGAAGCGGCGGCCGAGCTTCTTGGCCACCGCGCCGGTGGTGCCGGTGCCGCAGAACGGGTCGAGCACCAGATCGTCCGGCCGCGACGACGACAACAGCACGCGCGCGAGCAGCGCTTCCGGCTTCTGGGTCGGGTGCAGCTTCTTGCCGTCGCGGCCCTTCAGCCGTTCCTCGCCGGTGCACAAGGCAATCGTCCAGTCGGAGCGCACCTGGATGTCCTCGTTACCCGATTTCAGCGTCTCGTAATTGAAGGTGTAGCCCTTGGCGGCCGGATCGCGCGAGGCCCAGATCAGCGTCTCGTGCGCATTGGTGAAGCGGCGGCCGCGGAAATTCGGCATCGGGTTCGACTTGCGCCAGATCACGTCGTTGAGGATCCAGAAGCCGAGATCCTGCATGATGGCGCCGACGCGGAAGATGTTGTGATAAGAGCCGATTACCCAGATAGTGGCGGCCGGCTTCATCACGCGCTTGCAGGCCTTCAGCCAGCGCGCGGTGAAATCGTCATAGGCCCGTCGTCGGGGCGCTTGAGATCGCTGGCGAGCTGGAGGTTGTAGGGTGGATCGGCGAACACCAGGTCGACCGAATCCGCCGGCAGCTGCGCCATCGTCTCGGCGCAATCGCCGACCAGGACGCGGGCCTGCGGGACAGAGTCTGATACTCCACGGGGCGCCCGTGAGGGCGCCCCGCGACGCGACACAACCATGACTCAGAACTCTGACTCAAGGGACGACGCGGCCGGCGACGCGGGACCTACAACCGACAAGCCGGCACTATGGCCGCCCAAGGTGAAAAAACGGTTTATGGAAACGCCCGCCAACTGGGCAATTTCTGCCTATTGGGAGGATTTTGGTGGTAACCCGCTGTTCAGGAAAAGGCGCTTGCGTTTGGGCATACGACGGGCGGCCATCATCTTCCGACGGTGTTGATCGCGACGGGCGATGCACATATCATTAATTTTATCGGGCCACTGACAACCGCCCGGTTAGCTGCTGCGCAGCCAAGCGTTGTCTCGCTCCGTCATGGAGATGAGACATGTCTTGCGCCAGCGGTTCTAGCAATCCGAAAAACTCGCGTCGTGACGCCAGCATTGTCAAGCTTTGGTCTTGGCTGACGCGCTTATCAGACAAGATGTGGTCGATGATCTACGCGGCAAGGCGGCGGCAGGTCTTGATCGAAATCGAAAGAGCGCGCGAACGCGGACTCTTAACCGACCAAGACATGGAATTCTTAGCGAGCGTCGGCCTCACGAGGGAGCGCGATCGAACGCCAAAGACAGGTCAGCAATCCGTGAAATAAGCCGGACGGGCGGAGCTACTCTTGGCATCGACCGGTGTTACGTCTTATTCTTTGCTTGACGCAGCAAGGGACGATTATGCCGGGGATCGACGAAACCAAACAATTCGTGCCGCTGAAAATCGCGGTGCTCACCGTGTCCGACACGCGCGAGCTTGCCGACGACAAGTCGGGCGGCACGTTGGCGGAGCGCATCCGGGCCGCCGGCCACGTGTTGGCCGAGCGCGCCGTCGTCAAGGATGAGATCGAGGCGATCCGCCAGCACGTGAAGGCCTGGATCGAGGACAAGTTCATTGACGTGGTCATCACCACCGGCGGGACCGGCTTCACCGGGCGCGACGTGACGCCGGAAGCGGTCGAGCCGCTGTTCGAGAAGAAGATGGACGGCTTCGCCATGCTGTTCCTGCTGGTGAGCCACGCCAAGATCGGCACCTCGGCGATCCAGACCCGCGCCACCGCCGGCGTCGCCAAGTCGACCTACGTGTTCTGCCTGCCCGGCTCGACTGGCGCGTGCAAGGACGCATGGGACGAGATCCTGGTGCACCAGCTCGACGTCCGCTACCGCCCCTGCAATTTCGTCGAGATTTTGCCGCGGCTAGACGAGCACCTGCGGCGGGAGAAGGCAAAAGGCGCTACCGCTTAGTCGAGTAGCCGGGTAGAGTCTCGCATCTCAAGCCCATTGGGGGCTGGAATATCGCTGCGAACGCAATCCGTGACAAACGAAGGCTCGCCGACCGAGTTGAAAGCAGCGCTCGCCGAGGCATTGCGTGAGCGTGACGAGGCGCTTGAGCGCGAGACTGCCTCCGCCGATGTGCTCCGCTTGATCAGTTCTTCACGCGGCGAGCCGGCACCCGTTTTCGATGCCATCCTGGAAAACGCGACGCGTATCTGCCACGCTAATTTTGGAACGCTGTACCTTTGCGAGGGCGACGCCTTTCGCGTGGCTGCGATGCACAACGTGCCGCCGGCCTTTGCCGAAGCCAGGCGCCGGCAACCGGTGGTCTACGCTTCGCGGGACAATCCGATGGCGCGCGTGGCTGCGACCAAGCAATCGCTGCAATGCTCTGATGCCCCAGAAAGCCCGACTTGGCCGCGGCACGAGCCACAATTCGCGCAGTTCGCCAAGCTTACCGGCGCGCGCAGCATCATCGTCGTGCCAATGCTCAAAGAAGGCGAAGTCGTTGGTGTGATCGCCGTTTATCGGCTAGAGATGCGGGCATTTTCCGACAAGCAAATCGACCTGGTGCAAAACTTTGCCGCGCAGGCGGTAATCGCGGTCGAGAATGCGCGACTGCTCAACGAACTGCGCCAGCGCACCGACGACCTCAGCGAATCGCTCGCGCAACAAACCGCGACCTCTGACATCCTGGGCGTCATCAGCAACTCACCCACCGACTCGCAGCCGGCCTTCGACGCCATCGTGCGCAGCGGCCTTAAGCTGTTCCCAGACGCGGTCGTGGTGATCTCGTTGCCCGAGGGCGATCAGGTCACGCTCGCTGCCATCGCCGGCACCGATCCCGGCGATCTTGAGACGCTGCGCGAGCGCTATCCGATGCCGCTATCGCCCGAGTTCATCACCGGTACGGCCATACTCGAAGGGCGCGAGATGGATTTCGCTGACGCGCACGACGCGCCGGAGCCGCTGACGCCGGGCCGGCAGAATTTTCTGGCCAGCGGCTACCGCGCCATCACAGTGATGCCGATGATGCGCGGTGCCGCGGCGATCGGCGCGATCACCGTCATCCATCGCCGGCCGCGTCAGCTTTCCGACAAGCAGCGCGGGTTATTGCGAACCTTCGCCAGCCAAGCCGTCATCGCCATCGAGAACACGCGGCTGTTCAACGAATTGCGTGAACGCACCGACGATTTGAGCGAAGCACTTGAGCAGCAGACCGCGACCAGCGAAATCCTCGCCTCGATCAGCGGCTCCATGACTGATACCAAGCCGGTGTTCGACGCGATCGTGCGTAATCTGCTGCGGCTGATGGGAACACGCTTTGCCGTGGTTCAGGTTCTGCGCGACGGGATAGTCTACATGCCCGCGGTCAACGGCGAGCCGGGCATTGAAAAGCTGATTGAGCGTTACCCGCGCCCGCTCGACGAGGGTACGGGCGGCGGCGTGGCGATGCTGACCAGACAAGTGGCTCAATTTTCGCCGGTAATCGACAATCCTGCGGCGCCGGCGGCGATGCGGCAGTTCGCGCGCGATTTCGGATTCAATGCGACGATGTTCGCCCCCATGCTGGGGGACGATCGCGTGATCGGGGCCATCGGTGTGGCGCGGCACGATGCGAGGCCGTTCAGCGACAAGCACGTCGCGCTCATCAAGGCCTTCGCCAGCCAGGCCGTCATCGCCATCGAAAACACGCGGCTGTTCAGCGAATTGCGCGAGCGCACCGACGACCTCACTAAGTCGCTCGAGCAGCAGACGGCGACGGCGGAAGTGTTGAGCGTCATGAGCCGCTCCAAGTTCGACTTGGCGCCGGTTCTGCAAAGCGTGGTCGACACTGCGGCCAGGCTCTGCCGCGCGGATCAGGCCGTGATCTTTCGCCTGGAAGATGGGCTCTATCGCTTCGCGGCCGGCTACAGTTTGCATCCCGAATATCTCGAGATCGAGCGCGCCCACCCGATCGCGCCCGGACCGGGTACCGCGGTGGGACGCACCGCGATGAGCCGCGCCGTGGTATGCATCGAAGATGCCATGAGCGATGCGGGCTACGAGGTGAAAGAGCAAGCTGCCATCGGGAATCTCCGCACGATCATCGGGGTGCCGCTATTGCGTGACGGCGAGCCGATTGGTGTCATTGCGCTGGCGCGCTCACGGGTGGAGCCGTTCAGTGACCGAGAAATTGAGCTTGTCACCACCTTCGCCGACCAGGCGGTGATAGCCATCGAGAACGTGCGTCTGTTTGAGGAGATCCAGGAGACCAGCCGGCAGCTCGAGGAAGCAAGCAGGCACAAGTCGCAGTTCCTCGCCAATATGAGTCACGAGCTGCGCACGCCGCTCAACGCCATTCTCGGCTATACCGAGCTGATCGTCGACGGCGTTTATGGCGAGACGCCGGAGAAGGTGCAAAACGCGCTCAAGCGCATCACTGCCAACGGCCGGCATCTGCTCAACCTTATCAATGACGTGCTCGACCTGTCCAAAATCGAGGCCGGGCAATTGACGCTTTCGCTCGCCGACTATTCCATGAAGGATGTGGTGCACAGCGTTTACGCGGCGGTCGAGCCGCTGGCGGCGGAGAAGCAGATCGGTCTCAAGGCCGAAATCGCGCCGGACCTGCCGGCCGGTCGCGGCGACGAGCGGCGGCTGACACAAGTGCTGCTCAACCTGGTGAGCAATGCCATCAAGTTCACCGACGAGGGCGAGGTGATGATCAGGGCCGCCGCTGACGACGGCCATTTCTCGGTGGCGGTGGTCGATACCGGTCCGGGAATTTCCGAGGAAGATCAGAAGAAGCTGTTCCAGGAATTCCAGCAGGCCGACAGCTCCACCACCAAGCAGAAGGGCGGCACCGGGCTCGGTCTCGCCATCTCGAAACGAATCGTCGAGATGCACGGCGGCTCGGTCGGGCTCGACTCGAAGCTCGGCGCG
>JARRNI010000299.1:0-5891 GCA_037385125.1 Pseudolabrys sp. | reverse complement strand
GCCGACAGCATCGCCGCGAGCCGTGCGCGACCGAGTGCTACCGTCAGCAGGGCGAGGATTGCGGCAAAGGCGGCGAGCCCGGCCGACAGCAAGGTCCATCGCGCCGCCCGCGATGCCGTCGCAGTGCCACCGAATGCAAGGTAAGTTCCCGGTGACAGCTTCAGGGCGGCCAGCGCCTTGCGCGCCCGCCCGAGAAACGACTCTCCGCCGCCGGCAATCTGCACGGTGACGTTCTGAACACGCTGCGCATTGTCGTGCAGGATGACGCTGCGGCCGTTATGATTCTTCAGCGATGCGAGCGTCGCCAACGGGACGATGCGGCCGGCGCGGTCGATGATCGGCAGCGCGCCGACTGCGGCAGCGTCCGCGCGCTTGGCCCGCGGCAGCAGCACGGTAATCGGCCACGACACCCCGGCGCGATAAACGCGACCGACATCGAGGCCGACCGATCCGGCTTCGATCGCCGCGAGCACTGTCCGTGGCTGCAGGCCGTACCGCACCAGGGCTCGGCGACGCAGTCGAATCGATATAGACGGCGTTGCTGCAGATGCCGCGACCGTAACGGCCTCGGCGCCGGGCAGCCGGTGAAGCTTTGCGGCGACGTGTTTCGCGTCGGCATCGATCGCTTCGAGATTGTTGCCGAACAGATGCACGATGATCGGCGCCGTCGTTCCCGACAGCACCTCGTGGATGCGTTCGGTCAGGAACGTGTTGGCCCAGAAGCGCACCCCGGGAACGACATTGATGGCGGCCAGGATGGCGCGTTCCGATTTCTCACTGTGGCGATTTCCCTCAGGCGACAGCGTGATGTCGAGCTCGGCCTTGTTGATGTCGGCATGGCCGTTGCCGAGATTGGCGTGGCCGATATGAACGACGACGTGCGCGACCTCCGGCATCTTCCGCAACGTCGCCACTGCGCGCCGGGCGAGGCTCAGCATCTGCGGCAATGACGTGCCCGGCGGTGCCAGGAAATGCGCGATCACATCGTTCTCGTCGAACCGCGGCAGGAACCGCGTCGGCACGAAGGCGAGGCTGACCAACGCGGCAAGGGCCAGCGCTGCAAAGAAGATGAGTCCTGCGCGGCTGTGCCGCCGCACCGCGCCCAGCGCCCAACGATGCAGCTCACGCGCCGTTCTCACAAAGATCGGTTCGCGGAATGCGATACCACCCGAGCCGAGCAAGAGTGCCGACAGCGCGGGCGTCAAAGTCGTCGCAAGCAGCAGCGAAGCCAAAACCGAGACGATGACGGCGATGGCGAGCGGCGCGAACATCCTACCGGCGATGCCGGTCATCGCGAAGATCGGTAAGAAGATGACGACGATGGCGAGCGTCGCGTAGATGATCGGGGTTCGCACTTCGAGCGACGCGTTTAATATGACGCGCAGTCGTGGCGCCGGCTGCGGCTGCGCTTGATTTTCGTGCAAGCGGCGACGGATGTTCTCAATGTCGATAATCGAATCGTCGACGATGATGCCGAGTGCGATCGCCAGGCCGCCGAGCGAGAAAGTATCGAGCGTCAGGCCGAAAGAAGTGAGCACCAGGATCGCCAGCAGCAGCGCGAGCGGGATGGTCGCGAAAGAGATCAGCGCGACGCGCCAGTTGCGCAAAGCGGCGATGATGACCAGAAGGATGAGCCCCGCGCCGATCAGCAGCGAATTGCGCGAGTTCGTCAACGCTTCGTGGATGAATGTCGCTGGCTGAAGCGCATGACGGTCGAGATCGACGCCGTCACGCGCGAGCGCAGGCGCGAGCCGGTCGAGCGCTTGGCTGATCCGATTAGCGACTTTCAGAGTGTTGGCGCCGTATTGCGATGAAATGACCAGCAACAGGCCCGGCTTCCGGCCGATCAGGGCGGCACCGATGGGCGGCGGGGTGCCGACCGATAGGTCGGCCACCGCGCTGAGCGTCAACGGTGTCGCACCGGAGCGAACGATCACGGCGCGGCCGAGCTGCGCGAGATCGGCGGCCTGCCCGTGCGACTGCATTACGAAGCGCTGGTTCTCGGTGTCGACGAAGCCGGCGCGGCGAATGGCCGAGCCGGCGGCTGCAGCCTGAATCACCTGGTTGAGACCAATATGGGCGGAGAGCAGAGCATCCGGCTTGACCTGCACCTGCCATTGCCGGGGCCGCGCGCCAAAAATGACGACATTGGCGACGCCGGGAACCGCCAGCAGTGCCGGCCGGATGGTGGCCTGCGTAAGCTCAGTCAGTGCGATCAACGAAAGCCGTGACGAGGTCAGTCCGACATCGAGAACCGTGCCAGTCGCCGACTGCGACGGCGTCAATTGCGAGCGCGCACCGGGCGGCAGTGCCACCGTCGCGAGCCGCTGCGCGACCAGGTCACGGTCTCGGTAAAGATCGGTATCGCCGCGGAAGGTGGCGGTGATCACCGAAAGTCCGGCGATCGATTGCGAACGCAACTTTGCCAGACCGGGCACGCCGATGATGGCGTTCTCTACCGGTGTCGTCGCCAGGGTTTCGACGTCCTCGGGCGCAAGTCCGGGGGCGAAAGTATCGACGCGAACGATCGGCGGCGCAAAGTTCGGAAAGACATCGTAGTTGGCGCGCAGGAGCGCCATGATCCCGGCGCCGCCGAGCGCGAGCGCTGCCAGCAGCACGAGCCACGGGTAAGCAAGACAATAGCGGACGACCGCTCGCAGTATCGGCGCGTCTCAATCGTCGTCCGGAGGGGCGGGCGTGTGTTCCAGCAGGCCCAACAACACGCCGCCGCCACGGACAACGACGTGGTCGCCGGGATGAAGCTTGCGGACAACGAAATAGCCGCTTCCGCGCGGCGCTTTGGTCGCGATCCGCACGGGTTGGTAACGACCGCCCTTGGCGGCGCGAAACACGAGGGCGTGGCCGTCCCGCCAAATCACCGCCGATCCGGGCACCAGCACCCCCTTTCGTTGCGGCCCGACCGGCAGGGTGGCCGACACGGTGGTGCCGACCGGCACGCCCGGCTGCGCCGCCGCCTGGTACAGGAAGCTCTGGCCGGGGTACCGGCCCAGCCGGCCGGGGACGGGACCGATGAGGCGGAGCGGAATACGGGTGCCCGCCACCTCGGCTTCGGCATGCTGTGGCGGCGAGGCCAGCGTGGTCCCCGGTGGCAAGCTCAACCCGATGAGAATTGCCTTGCCGGCCACGAGTTGCGGCAGTGGCTCGCCGTCATGGCGCAACACGCTGGCCATGACCGCGCCCCAGGTGGCCTTGGTTGACGCCAACTGCGCCGCGCGTTTGACCTGCGCATCCGTGAGCAGGGCCTGATTGGAAGCGAGGTCCTCGGCCGCCTTTTGATAGTTCGCCAGCGACGTCGTGTGCCCCTTGTAGAGGGCCGAGGCCTGCGACATCTGCTGCCGTTCGAGGACGACCTTCGCCTTGGCCGCCGCGACCTGGGCTTTCAGCGTGGCGATACTGCCCGACAACCGGATCAGCGGGGCTGGATCGAGGACGACGCCGAGCGCACGAATAGATTGCCTGATCCGGCTCGCCTGCAAGGTGGCCAGGACGATCCCGGCGTGTTGACGTTTGGCTTTGCCGATGGTGATCGGGCCGGCCGCCGCTTGTCCGGCGATGAGTAGAGCTACGAGGAGCATCGTCAGCCGGCGAAGCCTATGTGCCGATATGTTCACGGTAGGGCCTACCAGGACGCGCGCGAGGGCGACAGCCGGGCGCCCATCAAAGTGCCGGCAGCTGTCGTCGGGCCGCGGAGCCATTTCGCCCCCAAAACCCAGTGTTCTTCTTGTTCCCAGCATCGTCAACGATCATTCGACGGGCCGGGGCGTCAGTCGCTGATCGCTCAATGCATGATGGAACATTTTGTTCCAGCGGGATAAAATCGGCTCGGGGCCGCCATCAAGCCCGCTCATTTTCCAGCGAGGCCGCCCCTTTACCGCCCCTACTTCCGCGTCCGCGCCTTACAACAGGCTGATCAAAAACCGCAGCGCGGCCAGCAGCAGGAAGACGCCGAAGGCGATCTCGAGCTGGCGGCGCGGCAGCCAGTGCGCCAGCCTGACGCCGTATTTGGTCATGTAGCTCGACACCGGCGCCATCAGCACAAAGCCGATGACCGAGACGAAGCCGATCGACAGCGGCGGCAGCGCGCCGAGGTGGCGCCAGCCGGCCAGCATGTAGCCGAAGGTGCCGGCCAGCGTGATCGGCACGCCGACGCCGGCGGAGGTGGCCACCGCGCGCTGCATGGGCTGGCCGTAGAGCGTGAGCACCGCGTTCGACACCGCGCCGCCGCTGACCCCCACCAGCGAGGAGAACAGCCCGGTGACGAAGCCGAAGAAGGTGAGCAGGCCTGTATGCGGCAGCTCCTTGCCGAGGCTCCAGCGGTCGGCGCCGAATAGCATGCGCGTGGCGACGAAGCTCGCGAACACGACGAAGGCGATCTTGAACACCGGCGACGGCGCATAGGCCGCCGTCAGCGAGCCGATGGCGACGCCGGCCACCGCCGGCACCGCCCAGATACGAACCACACGCGGGATCGCCGCGCCTTTCTTCCTGTGGCGGAGATAGGAGCTTATCGTGGTCGGCACGATGATCGCGAGCGAGGTGCCGATGCACATCTGCATGCGGATGTCTTCCGGCACGCCGAGCACGCGGAACACCTCGTAGAGCACCGGCACGATGACGGCGCCCCCGCCGATGCCGAACAGGCCGGCCAGGATGCCGACCAGGATGCCGGCGCCCGCGATCCACAGCGCCAGCAGGACGATCTGTTCGAGCGGATATCCCAGCACCCCTGACGGCCCCGGCGGGAAAGGAATTCAGGCGGCGATGTGCGCCAAATCCTTCTCCGAGTCCAGCACGAGCGCCAGCGCCTCGGCGAGCACGGCGGCGCTGGCGCCGGGCTTGACCGCCTCGGTCGCTAGATGACGGCGGAAGGCGCGCGCGCCGGGCACGGCGCGGAACAGGCCGAGCACGTGGCGGGTGATGGCGGAAAGCCGCACGCCCTTGTCGCCGCCTTTGGCGAGCTCGCGCTCAATATAGGGGATGAGCGCCAGGCCGGCCTCTTTGGCCGAGGCGGAGGGCGCCGGGTCGCCATAGAACAGCGGATCGACCCCGAGCAGTCGCCACGGCTCCTGATAGGCCGCCCGGCCCATCATGACGCCGTCGAGGCAGCCGAGCTCGGCCTGGGCCTGCTCCAGGCTTCCGATGCCGCCATTGAGCACGACCGCGAGGTCCGGATGGGCGGCCTTGAGCCGGCGCACCAGCGCGTAGTCGAGCGGCGGCACGTCGCGGTTTGCCTTTGGCGACAGCCCCTTCAGCCAGGCCTTGCGGGCATGCACGATCAGCGCGTCGCAGCCTGCCGCCTTCACCGCTTCCGTGAAGCCGAACAGGGTCTGCTCGGGGTCTTGCGCGTCGATGCCGATGCGGCATTTCACCGTCACCGGCACGGCCACCGTCGCCTTCATGGCGGCCACACAATCGGCGACCAGCGCCGGTTCCGCCATCAGATAGGCGCCGAAGCGGCCCTCCTGCACCCGGTCGGAGGGGCAACCGACATTGAGGTTGATCTCGTCATAGCCGAAATCCGCGCCGATGCGCGCCGCTTCGGCAAGCGCTGCCGGCTCGCAGCCGCCGAGCTGCAGCGCCACCGGATGCTCGGCCTGATCATGACCGAGCAGCAGGTTTCGGTTGCCATGCAGCACGGCTCCGGTGGTGAGCATTTCGGTGTAGATCAGCGCCCGGCGCGTGAGCAGACGGTGGAAGAACCGGCAATGCCGGTCGGTCCAATCCATCATCGGGGCGATGCTGAAACGTCGTTGCAACATTCTTTAACTTACGATTCGATTCACGCCTCGCGCATACGCGCGAGGCCCGTTTGCTCCAGGCTTTATATGGCGGCTATTTCCACAGCATGCAAATACTGGATTCAGCCAATG
>JARRNI010000298.1:0-6759 GCA_037385125.1 Pseudolabrys sp. | reverse complement strand
GCGGCTCTATAACCTGCTGGAGAACCTGTGCATCTCGCGCGGCATTACCATGCCGAGCTTACGCATCGCCGACGACGACGCGCTCAACGCCTTCGCCACCGGCCTTAACGACAAGCAATATTCCATCACGGTGACGCGCGGCCTAATGGAGCGGCTCGACGATCGCGAGCTAGAGGCCGTGCTCGGCCACGAGCTCACCCATATCCGCAACGGCGACGTGCGCATGATGGTGATCGCGGTGGTCATCGCCGGCGTGATCTCGTTCTTCGGCGAGATGGTGTTCCGCATCTTCTTCCAGGCCACCTTCTTCGGCGGCTTCGGCGGCCGCCGCCGCTCACGCGACGGCGAGGGCCGCGGCGCCGGCATCGCCATCCTGATCGCGATCGGCCTGATCGTCCTATCCTGGATCCTGTCGGTGGTGATCCGCTTCGCGCTGTCGCGCCAGCGCGAATACCTCGCCGACGCTGGCTCGGTGGAGCTGACCAAGGACCCGGACGCCATGATCATGGCGCTGCGCAAGATCGAGAACCGCGGCGAGCTCAGCCACGCCACCTCGGCGGTGATGGAAATGTGCGTGGACAATCCGCGCATGGGCTTCAGCGACATCTTCGCCACCCACCCCTCGGTGGATGACCGTGTGGCCGCGCTGGTTAAATATGCCGGCGGCCACGATCTCGGGACGCTAGCGCTGGAGCCGCCTCAGGAGCAGCTTGCCGACCAGTCGCAGGCTTATGGCGGCGCGTCTCCTGGACCTTGGGGCGACGAGCCGCAGCCGCCGCAAGGCCCCTGGGGCCCCGAGCCGATGCCGCCCGGCGCCAATGCGCCGGCGCAAGGCCCACCTGGACCTTGGGGACCGAAGCCCGGTCCTGCACCGCCGCCTGGCCCGCCGGGACCTTGGGGCCCGCATCGGTCGTAGCCGTCTTTAATGCCCCTCGAACGAGATCAGCGTGCGCACCGGCACGTCGAGCGCGCGCAGCTTGTCGGCGCCGCCCAACTCGGGCAGGTCGATGACGAAACAGGCGGCCAGCACCTCGGCGCCGAGCTGCCGCAGCAGCTTGACGGCGGCTTCCGCCGTGCCGCCGGTGGCGATCAGGTCGTCGACCAGCACCACCCGCTCGCCGGCGACTAACGCGTCGGCATGCATCTCGATCTCGTCCTCGCCGTATTCGAGCATGTAGGTCACGCTCACGCGCTTATGCGGAAGCTTGCCCTTCTTGCGGATCGGCACGAAGCCAGCCGAGACCTGGTGCGCCACCGCGCCGCCCAGGATGAAGCCGCGCGCCTCGATGCCGGCCACCTTGTCGATCTTCCTGCCGGCCCAGGGCTGCACGAGCTCGTCCACCGCGCGGCGGAACGCGCGCGCATTGCCGAGCAGCGTCGTGATATCGCGGAAGATGATGCCTGGCTTGGGATAGTCCGGGATCGAGCGCACGGTGTCGCTGAGGTCGGGATCGAGATTGGTCATCTGAGCTTCGGTCGTCATACACGGCCTCGTATCGGCATCGATGTCTTTTATGGCAAATCAGTAAGAGACGCGGCGGCCGGGCACAAGGCCGTTGCTCATTTGAGCACCCTGCCCGCCACCGCGTCGAGCTTGGCCAGAAGTTCGGGGTCGCGCGCCTCCGGCGCGGTGATCAGCGCGGTGTCGAGGGCGCGGTCGGAGCCGACCGGGCATGGCTCGTGCTCGCGCGGAAAGTCGCGCGCCAGCCGCGCCACCAGCTTCTTGGCGCGCTTGGCGTTCTCGGTCAGCATCTTGATGATGTCCTGCACCGTCACCGCGTCGTGGTCGGGATGCCAGCAGTCGAAATCGGTGACCATGGCGACGGTGGCGTAGCAAATTTCCGCCTCGCGTGCGAGCTTGGCCTCCGGCATGTTGGTCATGCCGATCACCGAATAGCCGAGCTGCTTGTAGGTCATGCTCTCGGCATAGGTCGAGAACTGCGGCCCCTCCATGCAGACGTAGATGCCGTCGCGTACCACGTCGATGCCTTCCGCGCGCGCGGCCTCCGCCAGATGGATGCGCAAACGCGGGGAGACCGGATGTGCCATCGACACATGCGCCACGCAGCCCTTGCCGAAGAACGAGCTCGGGCGGCCGTGGGTGCGGTCGACGAACTGGTCGACCAGCACGAAGGTGCCGGGCGGCAATTCCTCCTTGAACGAGCCGCAGGCCGACAGCGAAATGAGATCGGTGACGCCGACGCGTTTCAACACGTCGATATTGGCGCGGTAGTTGATGTCGGAGGGCGACAGCCGGTGGCCGGGCTCGTGGCGCGACAGGAACACCACCGGCAGGCCGTCGACCTCGCCGACCCGTAAGGGATTGGAGGCCTCGCCCCACGGGCTCTTGACGCGCTCCTCGCGCACGTTTTCCAGGCCCGGCAGGTCGTAGATGCCGGACCCGCCGATGACGCCAAGCACGGATTTAGTCATGGTATGCCTTCTTCCGATCAATCAACGCCATTCCGGGGCGCCGCGCGCGAGCCCCGGAATGGCCGGGCGAAATTGAAGCGCTGGCCCCGCTATGACAAGCGCAAAAACAAAGGGCCCCTCGCGGGGGCCCTTCGCATCGCGAATCGCGAAGCCACTCAGATCGTCGTCTTCGCGGGATCCTGGCCGTGCACCACTTCGCGCGGGTGCTCCACGTCGTGCCAGACCTTCTTCTTGGTGAAGTACAACAGGCCCGACAGCACGATCAGGAACACCATGACCTGGAAACCGATGCGCTTGCGTGCGTCGAGATGCGGCTCGGACGCCCACATCAGGAAGGCCGCGATGTCCTTGGAATACTGGTCCATGGTCTCCGGCGAGCCGTCGGTGTATTTCACCTGGCCCGCCGTCAGCGGCGGCGGCATCGCGATGTTGTGGCCCGGGAAGTATTCGTTGTAGTGGCCGTCCGGCGGCAGGTGGAAGCCCTTCGGCGGCTGCTTGTAGCCCTTCAGGATGGCCGCGATGTAGTCCGGACCTTCCTCCTGGTATTGCGTAAAGATGTCGAAGACGAACCAGGGAAAGCCACGCTGATATGTGCGCGCCTTGGCCAGCGTCGACATGTCGGGCGGAGCGACGCCGAACATCGCCTTGGCCGCCAGATCGTTGGGGAACGGCGGCGGGAAATGATCGGCCGGCCGGCCGGGCCGCTCGATCGGCTCGCCTTTGTCGTTGAGCGCCTTGATCTTGTATTCGGAGGCGATCTTCTTGACCTGCGCCTCGCTGAAGCCCGGGCCGCCCGGCTCCGCCAGGTTGCGGAAGGCGATCAGGTTGAGCGAGTGACAGTTCGAGCAGACCTCGCGGTAGATCTTGAAGCCGCGCTGGAGCTGCGCTTGGTCGTATTGACCGAACGGGCCGGAGAACGACCACTGGAGATGCGGCGGCGGCTCCTGTTCGGCGAGCTGGGCGAAGGCGGGCGCGGCGAACGCGATGGCGAAGCCGGCGGCGGCGACGGTGGCGAGAATCCTGTGTTGCATGTTCATGGCCGTCCTCCCGCTTACGCCTTGGCGCCCAATACCGATTCCGCAATCGAATTCGGCAGCGGCTTGGTCCGCTCGAATACCCCGAGAAGCGGCAGAATGACCAGGAAATAGGCGAAGTAGTAGAAGGTGAAGATGCGCGCCAGGATCACGTAGATGCCTTCCGGCGGCTTCGAGCCGAGCCAGCCCAGCATGATGCAGGTCGCCACGAACAGCCAGAAGAACTGCCGGTACACCGGGCGATAGCGCGCCGAGCGCACCTTCGAGGTGTCGAGCCAGGGCAGGAAAGCGAGGATGGCAATCGACGAGAACAGCGCGATCACGCCCAACAGCTTGTTCGGGATCGAGCGCAGGATCGCGTAGAACGGCAGGTAGTACCATTCAGGCACGATCTCCGACGGCGTCACCGCCGGATTGGCTGGGATGTAGTTGTCGGCGTGGCCGAGATAGTTCGGGATGTAGAAAACGAACCAGGCGAACACGATGCAGAACACCATGATGCCGAAGCCGTCTTTGATGGTGGCGTAGGGCGTGAACGGCACGGTGTCCTTGGCGGACTTCGGCTCGATGCCGGACGGGTTGTTCTGCCCCGCCACGTGCAGCGCCCACACGTGCAGCACCACCACGCCGGCGATCACGAAGGGCAAGAGGTAGTGCAGCGAGAAGAAGCGGTTGAGGGTCGGATTGCCGACAGCGTAGCCGCCCCACAGCCAGGTGACGATGGCGTGGCCCACCCCCGGTATGGCCGAGAACAGGTTGGTGATCACTGTGGCGGCCCAGAAGCTCATCTGACCCCAGACCAGCACGTAGCCCATAAAGCCGGTGGCGATCATCAGAAGCAGCAGGATGACGCCGAGGATCCACAAGACCTCGCGCGGCTCCTTGTAGGAGCCGTAATACATGCCGCGGAACATGTGGAGGTAGGCGGCCAGGAAGAACATCGAGGCGCCGTTGGCGTGCACATAGCGCAACAGCCAGCCGTAGTTCACGTCACGCATGATACCTTCGACCGAATCGAAGGCGAGCGCGGTGTTCGGCGTGTAGTGCATCGCCAGCACGACGCCAGTGATGATCTGCACGGCGAGCATGAAGGAGAGGATGCCGCCGAAGGTCCACCAGTAGTTCAGGTTGCGCGGCGTCGGATAGGAGACGAAGGACGAATAGATCAGCCCGCCGAGAGGGAGCCGCTTTTCGAACCATTGCAGGGCTTTGTTTTTCGGCTGGTAAGTCGCGTGTCCGCTCATGATCGAACCTTTAAGAGACAATCCGTCGCGGATCAGCCGATCCGGATCTTGCTGTCGGAGAGGAAAGCGTAGGGCGGCAATTCGAGATTGCGCGGCGCCGGGCCTTTGCGGATGCGGCCCGCGGTGTCGTACTGCGAGCCGTGGCAGGGGCAGAACCAGCCGTGATATTCGCCCTCATGGGCGAGCGGGATGCAGCCAAGATGGGTGCAGATGCCGATCACGACCAGCCAGGGCTCATGCCCCTTCTTCACGCGCTCGGCATCGGAAGCCGGATCGGGCAAGCTGTTGACGTCGACGTTATTGGCCGCCGCGATCTCTTCCTTGGTGCGGTGGAAAATGAAGATCGGCTTGGAACGCCAGAACACCTTGACGATCTGACCTTCGGCGATCGGGCCGAGGTCGATGTCGACCGGCGCACCGGCCGCCACCGTCGAGGCATCCGGATTCATCTGGGTGATCAGCGGCACCAGGACCGCCGCGGCCCCTACCGCGGCAACGGCACCGGTGGCGATGTAGAGAAAATCGCGGCGCGAGCGCTCCTCCGCCGAAGACACGGTCGTCACGTCTTTAGCCCTCTCCCCCGGCTGGCTTGGTCATCCGCCCGCGGCTGGAGCCCCGGACCATAGGTCCCAAGGGCGGCGGGCGGCCCGGCTGCGGCAGTCCTTCCAAATGGCCGGAAAGCGCTTCGGTGGCGTTCTATTGGCACCCTTGCGATAGGAGTGCAAGCCCGCTAACGCCGCACCACCCGCGCCGCACATTAAATTGCCGCCCGACGCCGCTCGGGCGGCGGAAAGCGGCAGGTTTCCCCAGGGACCCCATGCGTATCACCCTCTACGAGCCCGATATCCCCCAGAACACGGGCACCATCCTGCGGCTGTGCGCCTGTCTGGGGCTCGAGGCTCATATCATCGAGCCGGCCGGCTTCCCGGTCTCCGACCGCGCCTTCCGCCGCGCCGGCATGGACTATCTCGACCGGGTGGCGCTGACCCGCCAGCCGAGGCGAGCTATCTCGACCACGCCTTCGGCACCGATGAGGTGCTGCTGTTCGGGCGCGAGAGCGCCGGCGTGCCGGACGCGGTGCACCAGGTGGCCGACGTCCGCCTGCGTATCCCCATGCGCGAGGGCATGCGCTCGCTCAACGTGGCAGTGGCGGCGGCCATGGTGGCGGGCGAGGCGCTGCGGCAGATGGGGGGATTTCCGCCATGATGGCTTTTGGCCACGCGACAGAATAGACCGTGACCGACATGACCGCTGACGACCTGGATACCCGCCAAGCCCGCGCGCGCGCCTGGTTCGAGGCACTTCGCGACGACATCTGCGCCGCGCTCGAGGCGCTCGAGGACGCCCTGCCCGCCGGCGCGCCGCTTGCTGAGCTCGACGCCGGCCGCTTCCTGCGCACGCCCTGGCAGCGCACCGACCACACCGGCAACCCCGGCGGCGGCGGCGTCATGGCGATGATGCGCGGGCGCGTGTTCGAGAAGGTCGGCGTGCATTGCTCGACCGTGCACGGCGAGTTCGCCCCCGAATTCCGCAAGGAGATCCCGGGCGCCGCCGACAATCCAAATTTCTGGGCGTCGGGCATTTCGCTTATCGCGCATCCGCAGAACCCGCATGTGCCGGCGGTGCACATGAACACCCGTCATGTCGTCACCAGCAAGGCCTGGTTCGGCGGCGGCGCCGATTTGACACCGCTACTCGAGGCGCGCCGCACGCAAACCGATCCCGACACGAAGACCTTCCACGCCGCCATGCAATCGGCCTGCGACGCGCACCCGGCCGTCGCGCCCTATGACAAACTCAAGAAGTGGTGCGACGACTATTTCTTCCTCAAGCACCGCAACGAGCCGCGCGGCATCGGCGGCATCTTCTACGACTACCTGGAGACAGATTGGGATGCGACCTTCGCCTTCACCCAGGACGTCGGCCGCGCCTTCCTGCGCGTCTATCCCGAGCTGGTGCGCGCCAATTTCGAAAAGCCCTGGAATGAGGCCGAGCGCGAGGAACAACTGATCCGCCGCGGCCGCTATGTCGAGTTCAACCTGCTCTAC
>JARRNI010000297.1:0-7650 GCA_037385125.1 Pseudolabrys sp. | reverse complement strand
TGCACGATCGCCTCGGCCATCTTCTCGATCACGTTGCGGTTGGCGGTCGGCCGCATCAGCTCAGGCACGCCGATGCGCTCGCCGCCCTGCACCAGCACCTCGGCCAGCGCGAACGACACCACCAGCGCGCGGTCGAGCTTGCTCCATTCCGCCAGCTTCGACGAGAACTCCATCGATAGCGAGCGGTCGGGCCACAGCCAGATGGTATGTGAGGCTTCCCATTCGCGCTCGCGCACATAGAGATGGTCGTCGCGCGCCGAGCGCCGCCAATCGACGCGTTGGGCCGGCTCACCGGACATGAAATGGCGATACTGCCAGAAATTCTCGCCCGGTCCGGCGCGGCGGCGGCCGTGGAGGCCGTGGATGACGGTCGCCGCCACGCGGCGCGCCTCCAGGATGAGGCGCGGCAGTCGCGCGGCGAGCTTGCGGCTCTTGCCGCCGGCTTGCTGGACCGCTTGCTCGCTGTCGCTGGGACGGGGCTCGGCCATTCGCTATCCGATGCGCGCCTTGAGCTGGGCAATGACGTTGCTGATGGTCTCGCCCTCGGCGCGGGCGGCGAAGGTTAGCGCCATGCGGTGCTTGAGCACGGGCTCGGCCAGGTCGAGCACGTCGTCGACAGAGGGTGCAAAACGTCCGTCGAGCAGCGCGCGGGCGCGCACCGCCAGCATCAGCGCTTGGCTGGCGCGCGGGCCGGGACCCCACGAGATCAGCTTGCCGATGTCGCCGGCTTCCGGCCCCGGGCGGGCGGAACGCACCAGCTTAAGGATGGCGTCCACCACCGTCTCGCCAACGGGCAGCCGGCGCACCAGGCGCTGCGCGGCCAGGAGGTCCTCGGCGGCCATGGCGGCCTTGGCGTGATGTTCCTCGGCGCCGGTGGTGTCGAACAGGATCTTGCGCTCGGCGTCCTGGTCGGGATAGCCGACGTCGATCTCCATGATGAAACGGTCGAGCTGCGCCTCGGGCAGGGGATAAGTGCCTTCCTGCTCCAGCGGGTTCTGCGTCGCCAGCACGTGGAACGGCTTGGGCAGGTCGTGGCGGGCGCCGGCCACGGTCACGTGCTGCTCCTGCATTGCCTGCAACAGCGCGGACTGGGTGCGCGGGGAGGCGCGGTTGATCTCGTCGGCCATGAGCAGTTGCGCGAACACCGGGCCCGGAATGAAGCGGAAGCTGCGCTTGCCGCCCGGGCTTTCCTCCAGCACCTCGGCGCCGAGAATGTCCGACGGCATCAGGTCGGGGGTGAACTGGACGCGGCGGGCGTCGAGACCGAGCGCGGTGCCCATGGTGTCCACCAGCTTGGTCTTGGCGAGGCCAGGCACGCCGACCAGCAGCGCATGGCCGCCGGACAGCACCGTGACCAGGGCGCGCTCGACCACGATTTCTTGGCCGAAGATGACGGTGCCGATGGCCTCCTTGGCCGCGCGCACATTGGCGGCGGTCGATTCCGCCGCGCGCACGATCATGTCTTCCAGCTTTTCCAGGCTTTCGCCGCTTGCCGACGCCATGACTTCTTATCCTTTCATCGGGGGCTTTCTGGCCGTTCAGCCGGCCATGGGGTTGCCCTAATCGGCCCCATGCAACAAACACACCAGAGGCGATTTCGATGCGCCGCGGCTGCCGAATCTGCCTCAATATCTGGTCAAGCTTACGCTATCTTCCGCGGCTCGCTCGGGTGAATCACGAAGATGCGAACAACGCTGCGCAACCGCTGATATCGTAGGTAAACAATGGCGAAGACAGGGCAGGGCGGACTGGAAGGGCTCACGGCATCGTTGCCCCGCGAAACGCGCGGATTGCCGCCCGTGGAGAAGTGGAATCCGCCGTTTTGCGGTGATATCGACATGAAAATCGCCGCCGACGGTACCTGGTTCTATCAGAACAGCCCGATCGGCCGACAGGCGCTGGTCAAACTGTTTAGCGGCATTCTGAAGCGGGAGGACGACAAATATTTCCTGGTCACCCCTGTGGAGAAAGTTGGGATCGTCGTCGAGGATTCTCCTTTCCTCGCCGTCGAGCTCAAGGTCGTCTGGGGCGATTGCGGCCAGGGCGATCGGAACCGGGGAGAGCGGGAGCAGGTGCTCGCCTTCCGCACCAATGTCGATGACTGGGTGGAGGCCGGCCCCGGCCACGCGCTCGAATTCGTGCCCGATCCGGAGACCGGCGGCCTCAAGCCCTATCTCCAAGTGCGCCGCGGCCTATGGGCCAAAGTGACACGCGCGCTGTTCTACGACCTGGCGGAACTCGGCGAGCAGCGTGAGGTCGGTGGCAAGCGGATGTTCGGCGTCGTCTCCCACGCCGAATTCTTTCCAATGATGGAGGCGGGCGCGTTGAGGGAGTTTGCTTGATGGAGCAGGAGACCGCGGCGGCCATAACGGGTGAGGAATTCTTCGCGCGCGCGCAGGCGCGGCTCGACCTCGAGGTGCCGCCCGGCCTCACCGATCCGAACATCACGCCGAAGCGCGGCGACCACGATGTCGACCCGGTGATGGAGAAGATCGCCATGGTGCGGCCGATCCGCCCGGCCGCCGTTCTGGTGCCGATCGTCGATCACGAAGAGCCGACGGTGCTGCTGACGCAGCGGGCGCAACACCTGCCCGATCATCCCGGCCAGGTGTCGTTTCCCGGCGGCAAGATCGACAAGACCGACAACAGCCCGCTCGACAGCGCCTTGCGCGAGGCGGAGGAGGAGGTCGGCCTCGACCGCGCCTACGTGACTCCGATCGGCTATCTCGATCTCTACATGACCACCCTCGGCTACCGCATCGTGCCGGTGGTCGCGCGCGTTGCGCCCGGCTTCACGCTTACGCTCAACGAAAGCGAGGTGGACGCGGCGTTCGAGGTGCCGCTTTCGTTTCTCATGGACAAGAACAATATCGAGCGCCATTCGCGCGACTGGCAGGGCATGACGCGGCACTTTTACGCCATCAGTTTCGGCGAGCGCTATATCTGGGGCGTGACGGCGGGGATTTTGCGCAACCTGCACGACAGGATTTGCCGAGAATGAATTCGGCCCGGGCATCGCGACACCCGCGCGGTGTCATGCCACGCGAAGGCGGGGCATTCAGTAGTCCCTGCTTTTGGGTTTGCCCCAAGCGAGCGTCGATGATTACTGGATCATCCGCTTTCGCGGATGATGACGGTCGGAGGTCGGCTGAGCGCCGGGGAAAATATCAATCATGATCCGCGTCGGCCTCACCGAGATTGCGCTGTTCGCAACGCCCTTCGTGCTTTACGCATTGTTCTTGTGGGCGACGCGCGCCGGCGTCATGGACCCGAAGGGATGGCCTTGGTCGCGTGTCGTCTGGCTCGCCGCCGCCGCGGTCTTGCTCATGGGCGGCAGCTTCGTCTATTTCGCCAGTTTCACGGGCGCGCCGCCGGGTTCGACCTACATCCCGGCGCATATGGAAAACGGCAAGTTCGTGCCGGGAACGACCAAGTGATGGCAGCGCAGAACGGCCGCACCGACCGCAAGATCGACAAGTCGCCCTGGCTCGGCGAAGGCGCGCTGCCGGAGCTCCTGGCGGTGCTCGACACCCAGGGCGAGGAGGCGCGCGTGGTTGGCGGCGCGGTGCGCAATGCGCTGCTCGGCCTGCCGGCGCAGGAGATCGACGTCGCCACCACCGCGGTGCCGCAGGAAGTCGTGCACCGCGTGCAGACCGCCGGCTTCAAGCCAGTCCCTACGGGAATTGAGCACGGCACCATCACCGTGGTGGTCGACAAGGTGCCGTTCGAGGTCACCACCCTGCGCCAGGACGTGGAGACCTACGGCCGCCACGCCAAGGTCGCCTTCGGTCGCGACTGGCGCGCCGACGCCGAACGGCGCGACTTCACCATCAACGCCTTCTCGGCTACGCGCGACGGCACCGTCTACGACTATGTCGGCGGGCTCGCCGACCTGAAAGCGCGCCGCGTGCGCTTCATCGGCGATCCCAAGCAGCGCATCGAGGAAGATTACCTGCGTATCCTGCGCTTCTTCCGCTTCCACGCCGCCTACGGCACCAGCGACCATCCCGACCGCGAGGGGCTGATCGCCTGTATCAACTGCCGCGCCGGGTTAGATACGCTGTCGCGCGAACGCGTGCGCGTGGAGCTGCTGAAGCTGGTGGTGGCGCCGCATGCCGTGCCGACACTCATCGCGATGAGCGACGCCGGGCTGACGCTGCAAGTGCTCGGCGGCGTTTCCTATCTCGGCGCCTTCGAGATGATGGCGAAAGTGGAGGCGGCGTTGGGCTCGGCGCCCGATCCGGTGCGCCGCTTGGGCGCGCTCGGCGTCTGGGTGGGAGAGGATGCCGAGCGACTGTGGCGCAAGCTGAGGCTGACCAATGCCGAGCATGAACGCCTGTCCTCGATGGCGGAAGGCTGGCGCCACATCTCGCCGGCCTTGAGCGAGAAGGAGCGGCGCGCGCTTGTTTACCGGCTGGGCCCGGTGAAGTTTACCGATGCCGCGCTCTTGGCCTGGGCGCGCTCGGCTGCCACCGCGCACGACGCCGCCTGGCACGATCTCGCCGGCCTTCCCTCCCGCTGGACCGCGCCGGCGTTTCCGCTGAAGGCGGTGGACTTGATGGACCGCGGGGTGGCCAAAGGCCCGGCGCTCGGCGCGGCCATGGCGGCGGCGGAGGCGGCGTGGGTTGCGGCGGATTTTCCGCGGGATGAGGCGGCGCTCAAAGCGATTGCGGATGGGGTGGTGCGGGCCCACTAGCTTCCCGCCATCTGGCTTAGCGCGCCGCACAGGCCTACATTATCCCCATGAGCGACTACCGCCGGCCGGCCGATCTGGCGCGCAGGATGGCGGCGCGCCGGGCCGTTCAGAAACAGCGGCGTGACTCGTTCCGCCGCGAGACCTTCGCGTTGCCGCGCGAGGCCGCGCGCGCCAAGGCGCGCGAGTTCTTCACGCGCTTTCCCAAGGCGGCCTACATGACCGAGATCGAGAGCTGGCGCGAGCTGCCAGATGGCGCCATCGAGTTCACCATGCGCCGGCTGCCGAGCGCGGATTAACGCGCAATAAATCCCGCATTTTCTTTCCATTCGATTCACGGCGCCGAAACTAGTTTCGGCTAGGCTGGCCGTTAACCATTGGCCAGCCACAGGTTCCTCTATGCCGACGAGCGAATTCCCCGCCGCGGTCGAGACGCGCGATCTTTGCAAAATCTTCGAGCGCCCGGCGGTCGACCATCTCGATCTCACCGTACGCAAGGGCGAGTTCTACGGGCTGCTCGGGCCGAACGGCGCCGGCAAGACTACCACGCTGCGCATGGTCACCGGCCTCTTGAAGCCGGACGCCGGCTCGATCTTCGTCGAAGGCATCGACGCGCTCAAGGACCCCGTCGCAGCCAAGCGCGTGATGGCCTGGGTGTCCGACGAGCCGATGATCTACGACAAGCTCACGCCGCTCGAATATCTCGAATTCGTCGCTCGGCTGTGGAGCGTGGAGGCGCGCGTCGCCGAACAGCGCGCGCATGCGCTGATCGAGTGGCTCGATCTCGCGCCGCACGCCCACGAGCGTTGCGAGAGCCTGTCAAAAGGCATGCGGCAGAAGGTAACGCTGGCCGGCGCGCTGGTGCACGAGCCGAAACTGATCATCCTCGACGAGCCGCTCACCGGGCTCGATGCCGGCTCGGCGCGCCAGGTCAAGCAAGTGCTGCGCGAGCGCGTCGCCGCCGGCGGCACCGTGATCATGACCACACATATTCTGGAAGTGGCCGAGCGCATGGCCGACCGCATCGGCGTCATCGCCGCCGGCAAGCTGATCGCCGAGGGCACGCCGGACGAACTGAACCGCCAGGGTTTATCGATAAGTTCATTTGGAGTATAATTTTCAGGTAGTTCCATGATATAATTTACAAAAGGAATACGACGCCCTCATGCCTGGCGCCTGGATTCCGGGCCCGGCGTTATTGCGTCGTTCCAGAATGACAGAGCATAGTCATGACCCAATCCTCCACGCTTTTCTGGTTCGCAGGCCACGAATTCCGCCTCGCCTGGCGCGACTGGCTGTGGATGATGACCGCCGGCAAGCCGCGGCGTGCGCGCATCGTCGGCGTCGTGCTCGTCTTCTTCGTCGGCTTCATGCATTTGTTCGCCTATTCGATGGTGGCGGGCTTCGCGCGGCAGCCACTCGACAAGTCGGCGCTGGTGGCGATCACCGCGAGCCTGCTGCTCGCCTTCTCGCTGATGCTGTCGCAGGCGATGGAATCGGTGACGCGCGCGTTCTACGCGCGCTCCGATCTCGAACTGATCATGTCGTCGCCGGTCGACGTGCGCCGCGTGTTCGCCGTGCGCATCGCGGCGCTCGGGCTCTCCACCACGATGCTCGGCCTCGCGCTGGCGGCGCCGTTCATCGACATGCTGGCCTATGTCGGCGGCGCCCACTGGCTGGCGGCTTACGGCGTAGTGGCAGCCACCGGCATGGTCGGTACCAGCCTGGCGGTGGCGCTGACCGTGGCGCTGTTCCGCGCCATCGGGCCGAAGCGCACGCGGCTGGTGGCGCAGATCATGGCCGCGGTGATCGGCGCCGCCTTCATTATCGGTCTGCAGGTCGCCGCCATTCTCTCTTACGGCACGCTGTCGCGCTTCGCCGTGCTGCGTTCCGGCACGCTGACTGCGCATGCGCTGGCGCTCGACAGTCTGTTCTGGTGGCCGGCGCGCGCTGCGCTGGGCGATCCGATGGCGCTGGCGGTGGTGCTGGGCGCGGGTTTCGTCCTGCTGGCGCTGACGGTCGCCATCTTCTCAGCGCGCTTCGGGGAGCACGTCATCGCCGCCACCAGCATCGCGCAGAGCCACGCGCGCCAGCGCGAGGGCAGGGGTTTTCGCGCCGGCTCGCCCATGCACGCGCTGCGGCAGAAGGAATGGGCGCTGCTCAGACGCGATCCCTGGCTGATGTCGCAGACGCTGATGCAGCTTCTCTATCTGCTGCCGCCGGCGCTCATGCTGTGGAAGAGCTTCGACCACGCCGGCAGCGCGCTGGTTCTGCTGGTGCCGGTGCTGGTGATGGCGGCGGGCCAGCTCGCCGGCGGCCTGTCGTGGCTGGCGATTTCCGGCGAGGACGCGCCCGACCTGGTGGCGACCGCGCCGGTGCCAGCGCGGCTGATCACCTACGCCAAGATCGAGGCGGTGATGACGGCGGTGGCGCTGGTGTTCGCGCCGGTCCTCTTGCCCTTGGCGTTCACCGCGCGCTGGTTCGCGTTATGCGCCGGCCTCGGCATCGTGCTGGCAGCTACCTCGGCCACGGCCGTGCAGCTCTGGTTCCGCCGCCAGGCCAAGCGCAGCCAGTTCCGCCGCCGTCAGGTTTCGTCGCGCATGGCGACCTTCGCGGAGGCCTTCTCGTCGATCACCTGGGCTGGCACCGCGGCGCTGGCCGCGGCCGGCAGCGCGCTCGCCGGCTTCACCGCGTTGATCGCGCTTCTGGTGCTGGGCGGGACGCGGCTCTTGGCGCCGCGCGCGGCGTGAGCTATGGCCACTTCACCACCGGCGGCATGGAGGACAGGATCGATTCCACATTGCCGCCGGTGCGCAGGCCAAAGATGGTGCCGCGGTCGTAGAGCAGGTTGAACTCGACATAGCGGCCGCGGCGGATCAGTTGTTCCTCGCGCTCGGCCTCATTCCAGGGCTTTTCGAAATTGGCGCGCACCAGCTCGGGATAGACGCGCAGGAAGG
>JARRNI010000296.1:0-5919 GCA_037385125.1 Pseudolabrys sp. | reverse complement strand
GCGGTTCAAATGGCCGCACCAACACGACTTTCAAATGGGGATACCAATGCCGAGCTTTAAAGACTTCTTGAACGATCATAAAGGCAGGCCGGTGAGAGTGTACGTGCCAACCTGGACTACAAAGCAGGGGGACGCGCAAGTTTATTATGAAGGTAAGCTCGATGCTGTGGGAGACGACTACGTACTTTTAGATAAAACGGTCGCCGTTCCCTTCACAAGTATAAGCTATGTCAAGGTCACTTAGTAACGAGAGGATCGATGGAATACGCAACATTCTAAAAGTGGCTAGCACTACTTTGGCAGATTTTGAGCGGCCAGAGATTCCCAAATCAGTTTTTCTGTGACTTATGGGTGGTCGGCTTTTGGAGGGGCCGACCATGGTTGGCAGAACATCGGACTGGAAGCAGGAGCTTGGACGCTTTCTCAAGCCGTTTCTGGATCGCCTGGGTCATAAGGCGCGGCGACAGATGTGTCCGCTCTACGTGAGAGGGCTGATCGGTCCTGGCGACCGCAAGAGCATTCAGCCGATGGCTGAGCGGCTTGCGGTTGGCGAATACGATCAATTGCACCACTTCATCGCGGCCGGGGTATGGGATGCCAAGCCTCTGGAAGCAGAGCTGCTTGTCCAAGCGGATAGGCTCGTCGGCGGCGGCGATGCCGTATTGGTAATCGACGACACCGCGATACCTAAGAAAGGTACGCATTCGGTAGGAGTCACAGCGCAATATGCCTCTGCGCTCGGCAAAACGGCCAATTGTCAGACCCTGGTGTCGCTGACGTTGGCGCGGGGCGAAGTGCCGGTCATGCCGGCATTGCGGTTGTTTCTGCCCGAGAGTTGGACGAGCAATCAGGCGCGGCTGAAGCGAGCGGGTGTTCCGGCCGAATATCGAATGGCACGGACAAAGCCTGAGATGGCTCTGGCGGAGATCGATCGTGCCATCGCGGCCGGTGTGCGCTTTGGTTGCGTGCTGGCGGATGCCGGTTATGGGCTGAGCGCGCCGTTCCGTCAGGGACTCACAGTTCGCAAACTTGCTTGGGCAGTCGGTATTCCGCGGCATCTCAAGGTGTACCCTGCCGATGTGCAGATGGTCTGGCCAGTTGCCAAGCGCGGTCGTCCCCGGAAGTGGCACATTCCCGACGTTCTATCGAGGCCGGCCGAAGACATGTTGATCCATGCCAAATGGCGCACCATCAGTTGGCGCACCGGCACGGAAGGCAAGCTCAAGGCTCGCTTTGCTGCGGTCCGCGTGCGGGTTGCAGACGGACCGCCGCAACGGATTAGGGACAAGGGACAGCAACATCTGCCTGGCGAGGAAGCTTGGTTGATCGGTGAAGGACCTCGGGTGAGAAGAAACACTATCTCGCCAACCTGCCGGCGGGCACGGACCTCCACACGCTGGCAGCTACCATCAAAGCGCGATGGATTTGCGAGCAGGCGCATCAGCAGCTGAAAGAAGAACTCGGTCTTGACCACTTCGAGGGGCGATCCTGGCAAGGTCTTCACCGTCATGCGCTCATGACGATGATCGCTTACGCCTTCCTCCAGTATCGCCGGCTCAAAACAGCAACGCGGGAAAAAAAGAATCAACGGGCCGCCACCTCACCCAACCTTGCCGGCCGTGCGCCACGCCATCCTCGAACTCATCCTCCGGCCACCGCCACAGCGGTGCCCGCACTGCAGAAAATGGGCTTGCGTCGAAAAGCGGCGTGAATGAATCTGCCAAAGTAGTGCTAGTTTTGTAGCCATAGCAAAATATTCTCAGCTAGACGTTCCAACCGCTTTTGAGGGCCAACTGCCGATCCTTCAACTAGGATATTCTTTTTGGCAAATTGTGTGCATAGACGTGTGCACGGGCTTTTTTCGCATCCTCGGGCAAACTGCGCAGGATGGGCGGTCTGCGCATCGCTCTCTATGGCCTTCTAAATCGCCCGCGTTCAGACCTACCCATAGCCTGCCCCAGCGCATAGTCCTGGGTAGGTGACATACAAAAAATGTCTGAAAAAATTGATCATCTGCAACGTCGACCGCCGCTGTGTGCATGACATGGGATCAAGGCAAAGAGATGCATGCCCACAAGCGCTTCACGATTTCCACCAATGTCCAGGTCTACTTCTGTGATCCGCGAAGTCCCTGGCAGCGCGGCTCAAACAAGAACACCAACGGCCTGCTGCGTCAGTACTTCCCGAGAGGAACCGACTTCTCGCGCATCTCTCAGAGTAATCTGAACGCGATTGCCCTGCGGCTCAATCAACGCCTGCGAAAGACATTGGGTTTCGAAACGCCAGCCGACAGACTACAAGCGGTGTTGCGCTGACCGGTTGAGCCCACAGGGCCAAAGCGGACAGCATGATTGTCACCGCTGAAGTCCCGATCGAGGGGCAAGGCGGCCATTGCGCGGCTGTGTCGCGATTGGCCGCTCGTGACCCGAAGGCATTGCGAATACAAACTCGGAACAATCTGGCTTCAAACGGCCTTTAGGTAGGCATGCTTTGTGCTCGACCCGTCTTGTTGTCCCCTCGTGAGATAGAATGTCAATCACCCTTGCCTACGCACTATTTCCAATCTGCCTTCTCGGCATTGCAGGCGGAAGCATATTGCTCGCGCGCGGGCTGGACGAATTCGGCAGCAGGCTGAACCTGCTCCCTGGCGCTTTGGGGTTGATTGTCGCCTTGGGCGCGAACTCTCCCGAAATATCCTCGGCAGTGACTGCGATGATAAGCGGAGACCACGAAGTCGGGGTCGGGGTCGTCCTTGGTTCCAATCTCTTCAATCTTGCAGGCCTTATTGGGCTCGGCGCCATCCTCGCTCGTCACGTCCGCGTCCAGCGGAGTGTCTTGATCTTCAACGGTGGAATTTCATTGATTGTGACGGGCATTGTGGCGCTTCTTGTTCTGGGCATTCTCGCACCAGAATACAGCATGATCGTTCTTGGCGTCATTTTTGCTGTCTACGTGGTGATTCTTTCCGTTCGTACCGATAAAATTAAGAAATGGCCTCTGCCCGAGAAGCTCGCTGGCAGATTCCGGGATCTCGTCAGCGATGTTCATGCGCACGCGCAAAGGAAAAGAGAGCGTGGAAGAGGCGGCGAGGGGGGCCGGACGCGCCATCGTTGGCTGACGCTCTCATTGATCATTGCATTGTCCTTGTGCCTGATCATTTTGAGCAGCTATGGCGCGGTCCACGCGACCTTGCGAATCGGAAGCGCGTGGGGAATAGCGGACGGCCTGATCGGTGCTCTCGTTCTTGCGGGCCTGACCGGTCTTCCAAACGTCTATACTGCGAGCCGGCTGGCCTTGCATAAGAATGGTACGGCAGTCGTGAGTGAAACGCTGAACAGCAATACCATCAATATGGTGGTCGGGATCGGAATGCCGGCGGTTGTTTTCGGCGTCGCCGCCGAGAGGTTCGGTCTTCTTGAGCTGTGGTGGCTTCTCGGACTCACCGCGGTCTCAATCGCGGTCGGCATTTACGAGAAGGGGCTGATCTGGAAAGGCGGGCTGCTCATCGTTTTCTTGTATTTCGGCTTCGTCGCTATGCGTGTCTTGGCTTGACGATGCTGGCCAGGGAAGCGCGCCCGCAGCTTGGCGGGGACGAGCGGCTTGCAGCCCGTCGCCGCTAGGCGGCGGCGCTCGTAGTAG
Source organism: Pseudolabrys sp. (assembly GCA_037385125.1). Taxonomy (GTDB): domain Bacteria; phylum Pseudomonadota; class Alphaproteobacteria; order Rhizobiales; family Xanthobacteraceae; genus Pseudolabrys. The sequence goes on along the minus strand of JARRNI010000296.1, from coordinate 2,280 downwards.
TATCGAAGTCGGCAAAACCGCCGGTGCGGTGCGCCGAGCGCCCCACGACCTCGATCACCGTCGGATCGGTCAGCGCGGCAAGCTCCGCCGCGTATCGACAGCCGGGCGCGTGGCCGGCGAACCAATCCGCCGTCGCCGGATGGGTGTAGATCTCGGTGAGGCCCGCCGGCAGATGGGCGAGCAAACCGGTCAGGCGCTCAGCCGTCATCTGCCCCGTCCAGCGCAAGCCGAACACCGCATCCGAGGTCATCAGCCCGGCGCGGCGCGCGCGCGCACGCAGCAGCCTGGTCCACGGCGCCATGATGCCTTGCGACGGCTGGCGCGCGCCTTCGACCTGCGCCAGCACCGAACCCGGCTCGCTCGGCACGCGGAGCGCCGGCGCGCCGTTTTCGCGCGCCGAATCGAGCACCTCGCGCGCCACCAGCGGGTGCACGTGAAAATGCTTGTGCGCGTTGACGTGATCGAGCGCGAGCCCGGTCTTGCGGAAAGCCTCGAATTGGGCGGCGATCTCGCGCCGCAATTGCCGCCGCAGAGAAGGGCGCAGCAGTTCGAACGACAGCGCCACCATGTCGCCGCGCAGGTTTCCGTCTGCGTCAATGAGATCGGGAATTTCCTGGCGCGGTGCGGCCGGCGGGCCTTCCAGCAAGGTGAGATGCAGGCCGACGCGCAGGCGCGGCAGCCGCTTGGCCATCGCCACCGCCTGGGCGGCGGCCGGTCCCGCCACCATCAAGCTGGCCGCCGTCAGCACGCCCTTGGCGTGCGCCATCTCCACCGCGTCGTTGACCTCCGCGGCCAGGCCGAAATCGTCGGCGGTGATGACGAGGCCGTTCAGGCTTGCACTCCGCGCCGCTCGCGCAGGAAGCCGAAGAATTCCACCGCCTCGCGCATGCGCCGCTTCAGCATCTCCGGGCTGAGCGCCATCTCCGACACGATCGAGGCGATTTTGGGCGCGCGCAGGTAGAACTTGCTGTAGAACTCCTCGACTGAGTGGAAAATCTCGTTGTGGCTGAGGTGCGGGTAGTGCAGCGGCGCTACCTGCACGCCGTGCTCGTCGATCAATTCGGCATTGTCGGTGTCGAGCCAGCCGTTCTCGCGCGCCTGATTGTAGAGGAACGTGCCGGGGTAGGGCGCGGCCAGCGACACCTGCAAAGTGTGCGGGTTGATCTCCTTGGCGAAACGGATGGTCTCCTGGATGGTGTCTTTCGTTTCGCCGGGCAGGCCCATGATGAAGGTGCCGTGGATGGTGATGCCGAGGTCGTGGCAGTCCCTAGTGAAGCGCTTGGCCACCTCGATGCGCATGCCCTTCTTGATGTTGTGCAGGATCTGCTGGTTGCCGCTCTCGTAGCCGACCAGCAGCAGGCGCAGGCCGTTGTCGCGCATGACTTTAAGCGTCTCGCGCGGCACATTGGCCTTGGCGTTGCACGACCAGGTCACGCCCATCTTGCCGAGCTCGCGCGCGATCGCCTCGGTGCGCGGCAGGTTGTCGGTGAAGGTGTCGTCGTCGAAGAAGAACTCCTTCACTTGCGGCATGGCCTTGCGGGCCCAGGCGATCTCGGCGGCGACGTTCTCCACGCTGCGCGTGCGGTATTTGTGGCCGCCGATGGTCTGCGGCCACAGGCAGAAGGTGCAGCGCGACTTGCAGCCGCGCCCGCTGTAGAATGAGATATAAGGGTGCTTAAGATAGCCGATGAAATAGTTCTCGATTCTCAGGTCGCGCTTGTAGACCGGCGTGACGAAAGGCAATTCGTCCATGTCGGTCAGCAGCGGCCGCTCTTGGTTCTCGCGGATGCCGCCATCCTTGTCGCGATAGATCAGGCCGGGGATGTCTTTCCAGTCGCGCCCTTTGGCGACGTCGCGAATAGTAAAGTCGTAGTCCTTGCCGGTGACGAAATCGATCGCTTCGCTTTTTTCCAGCGCGGCGCGTGGATCAATGGCGATATTGGCGCCCACCAGGCCGACCTTGAGGCCGGGCTTGGCGTTCTTCAGCCGGGTCGCGGTCTTGATGTCGGAGACGAAAGTGGGCGTGGACGAGTGCAGCACCGTGAGATCGTAATGCGTCGCCTCGGTGATCGCCTCGTCGGGGCCGATGCCGTGCGGCGCGGCGTCGATCAGCTTGGAGTCGGGCACCATGGCGGCGAGTTGCGCAGCCAGGTCGGATACCAGTAGGAGCGGATCTCGCGCCGCGCCTGGTAGCGCGCGCCGGCGCCGCCGTCGAATCCGTCATAGGATGGCGCCTGCATGAATAATGTTCGCAAAACAAATTCCCCCTAGTGAGACGTC
>JARRNI010000295.1:0-5923 GCA_037385125.1 Pseudolabrys sp. | reverse complement strand
GGCTCGACTGGATGCGGTTGAGATAACCATAGAGGTAGATCTTCAGCAGCGTCGCGGGATGATAGGCTGGCCGCCCGGTTACCTCCGGCACAGCACCGGTAAACCCCAGCGCTTGCAGGTCCAGCTCATCAAAGAAGGCATCGATGACACGGACCGGATTGGCCTCCGTCACATAGTCTTCCAAGCTATCGGGAAACAGTATCGCTTGCCGCCGATCCTCGCCCTCAATGAACCGTTTCATCCCGATCCCCCGCTGATCGGAATCACTCTATCAAATCAATGCGTTTCCACACAGGCTGGACCCATTGCGATCATTCAGGTATTCCGGCGAGCCGGAAACCATCGACGAGTATTTTCCTGTTTTCGGGATCACGGAAAGGAATTTGCTTTTCAAATCCGGAAATTGAAACATTCGGCTCAAGCTCCAGCAGGGCCTTTGCAGCTTCCGCAGCTTCTTCCAATCGCCCAAGATGTGCCAAAGCGGGTATCCTTACCCAATACGTCACATCAACCCGGGTTGTATGGTGGAGCGCGCGGCTGGATATTTCGGCGGCGTCGGCAAATTGTCCCAAGAAAAGACGTGCCATTCCCAACGCGTTGAGAACGAAATTCATGCCCATATCAACAGGGCTTATTCTCACTAATCTTTCAGCCAGAATCAGAGCCTTTTCAGTTTCACCGCAAAACAGATACACCCACGCGGACGACCAGCAGACCACTGCGCTGTTGGGGTTTATTTCCAAGGCTCTTTCTATCGATCTAAGGCCATTTTCATGATCATGTCCGAGAATTGTCAGCAAAAAGCCGCTAAGCGAAGTCGCATCGGCGTCATCTCGGTCGCTGGAAATCGCCCGCCGGGCCAATTCGATGGCGCGATCCCGATCTTCGGGTGTCGCGTTGGGCCAGTGATGCACGAAACGCTGCTCCAATGCCCAGGCCAAGTTTGCAAGCGCCGGTGCAAAGTCAGGCTGGGCGTCAACCGCCAGTTCAAGCAGATGAAGAGCTTCAGCATTGGGCTCCGGGCGAAACGTATGGAGGTGTGGTAATGCTCGCAAGAATAGGTCGTAAGCACGCAGGCTTTCGGGCCGTTTTCGCCTTGAGCGTTGAATCTCGGCTTTGCGCAAATGTGGTTGGATGGCCGCGATTACGTTTTCTGTCATTTGGTCCTGAAGAGCGAAGACGTCTGTGAGTTTGCCGTCGAACTTGTCTGCCCACAAATGGGTACCATTGGTCGCGTCAATAAGCTGGCCCGTAATTCGCAAGCGCTCACCGCTCTTTCTCACGCTGCCTTCCAGCACGTAACGTACTCCCAAATCGCGCGCAATTTTGCGAATGTCGGTCGCCCGCCCTTTGTAGGCAAATGTGGAATTCCGAGCGATCACGAACAGGGAGTTTATCCGGGACAGCGCTGTAATAATATCCTCCGACATCCCATCGGCGAAAAATTCCTGTTCCGGATCGCCGGACATGTTGTCAAATGGCAGGACGGCGATAGAAGGCTTGTCCGGCAATGCCAGGTTTGGCGGCGGGGTGGTCTCCCCGGCGGGATCATCGGCCAAAATCGAAACCCGGTATGCCCGCACTGGCCGGGAAATGTTCTTCAATTGCTGCTCGCCCAGAAAACTGCAAGCGAATTCGCTCCGGCCCTCGATGTGATCATGGACCGTGCCTGAAATGCAGATACCGCCCGGCTCTGACAATTGCTCCAGGCGAGCGGCCACATTGACCCCGTCGCCGAACAGGTCATCGCCTTCAACGACAACATCGCCGAGATTGATGCCGACGCGGTAGGCAATGCGAAGATTCTCGTCGACCCCGGCTTCTCGTTCCGGCATGGCACGCTGGATTGCGAGCGCGCAACTGACGGCATCGACCACGGACGGAAACTCCACCAGTATGCCGTCGCCCATCTCCTTGACAATACGGCCGTGATGCTGCTCGAAAGCCGGGTCTATGAGTTCGCGCCGATGCAACTTCTGCCGTTCGATCGTGCCGATCTCGTCGGCTTCCATCAGCCGCGAGTAGCCGACCATATCGGCAGTAAATATCGCGCTGAGATGCCGCTCCATCGGCACAACCTCCAATATCGGATAGACTAAATCATCGGAAAACCAAACGCCACTTGCTCGTCTATATGTCGCCTAACGGCCGAGACCGTGTGAAAACGCCGAAGCGAGCCAACGCGATAGGATAGCTTTTCCTCTTAACCCGCTTTTGAGTGGGAAAAAGCCTCGGTAGTTGGGTTTCCCCGCCTGATAAAAAGCTATTCTGGTCGATTATGGGCTTGCTGAGTTTTCACACAGCCTGGACCCAAATTGGTCATGGACGACATCTCTAAGCGCGTCATTTGCGGCTTGCCCATTCGCGCACACGAAGGTACGCAGGTCTTGCTAGGCAGCTGTCCAGCCAGCTATTTAATTCCGAGTAAGCCGACAAATCTAGGCGAGCCATTTTGCCCCAGACGAGGATGCTGGCGACGTTCAAGTCAGCTACACTAAATGCAGCACCTGCGAGATGTTTGCGATCTGCCAAGGTCGCATTGAGTATTCCCAATGGTTTTCCAAGCAGCAGTTCGTCGCGTTCGGCATATGAGGGATCACGTGCAAATTCCGGCAGAAGTGCACGATGCTGCAGCAATTCAAGCAGTAACGCTTCCATTTCCAACACTGCCCAGAAGCTCCATTGGGCGGCGAGACCCAATACTTCAGGAGTGCAATGCATCGGGCCGTCATCCTTTTGCGCAAGATAGATATTGATGGCCATTGATTCCCACAGCACCAAGTTGCCGTCTATGAGCGTGGGTATCCGCGCATTCGGATTGAGCTGAAGGTATTCGGACTTCTGCAGATCGTCGGCGCGCGTATTCTTTTCGACCAACTCATATGGCTGGCCGATTCCCTCCAGCATCCACAGGCAGCGCATCGCTCGCGATCTAGGATTACCATGCAGTTGAAGCATCATTCCGCTCCTGGGCGAATGGCACCTAGCGGGTGCAAGGGCTCATGTTCGTTGGGTGGCCAATTAGGTGAGCGTGACTAACCAAACATCCACTCATCGCATGCATGGTTTACGCCGGCAATTGGGTGAATTAGTAAGTGATAGCTTTTCGTGTTTCGGGATAACGGAAATTGCGAGGGGGAATGCCATGTCGGTAGCGATGCAGCGGAAAATCCTCGAAAAGTGCGACGTTCCAGAGAGCAATTACGAAACGGTGATCATGCATGTCGAAATTGCAGGTCACGCCAATACCGGCCTACATACCCATCCGGGCATGTAAGGTCGCGAGCGTGATCGGAGTGAACAGGATACTCGCCATTGTTTGGATTTCCTTTGGTGGAGGGTTGGGATTGCTAGTGCCAGGTGTGCATGGCCACGATCAGGCAGCAAACCGCCCAGAACACGCAATATTCGACGCCACCGATCACCCAAATCCAGCTCTTGGTGACCTTGTAGGTGGCGGCGGCAGCGACCAGAAGATAGATGAAAGCGACGAGTGCAGCATATTGCGTATAGATTCCGAAGATCAAGCCGACGGTTAACACGACGTCAATAGCGCCGGCGATATACATCCAGGTGGCCGGCGGCTTAAAGCCGGCCTTGACGAAGAATTCGAGCGTCGCCGGTACGGTGAATTTGCCGACGATGTGCGGAATGAAGAAGGCGCCGCAGATGATTCGTAGAATGTTGAATTCATTCAGCAGATTGAATTTATCGGCCCACCACATCTCTGTTTTCCCCGAATGAATTTTTGTTGGGTCGAAAAATCGCACGTTGCGGCGGCGAGGCCAAGGCCTGTCATGGCCGGCCCTTGTGCCGGCCATTCCGCTTAGGTGCACACATAGCTCGCCTAAGGGGATTGCCGGGTTAAGCCCGGCAATGACAATTGAAAAGTTGGTCATGCCGCGTCTTACTGGCGAAACCGCGCTCGTCGCTCGATCAAACGTCGCCCATGCAAAACGATAGGCAGTCGTTTCTACCATGACCAGAAGGTCGTGCCCACCTAAGGCAAGGCACACCGCGGTCTTAAAGTTCGAGATCATGTGTCGCTATTGGCCCGCTGCTGGCGCTCGCCGTGCTGCACTATGATGTGCACAATGTGAGAATGTGAGGATGAGCGGACTCATAACGGACATTGGCAATTAGGACGACGCGCCACCGCCCCGGCCAACCGCAGACGAGTGATGCATCGTCACATGGGCGACGATTTCGGTCGGATCGTTGAGGCGGGTATAGTACCCGCGTTGTTAAGGCGGGCGTAAGGGCCGCGGGCATGGCACTTGACGCCCCTAGTGGGAGGGCTGCCGATGTCGCGCTCAGACGCGATGACCGGAAGCAAACAACTAGCGAGCGTCGCTGGGCCGGGCGCGCCCGGATTGGGCCGGCGCCGTCGATGGCCAAGATCGCAAATCGATGAAATCAGCTTACTGGTGGTTACGTTGGCTACGCGCGCAAAACGGAAGCTAACTTGCATTTCTCGAATGGCAGTTAATTCGGCATCACTTCAAAAACTGTCGTCGCTTCAATCAGTTTATAAAGAGGCGAAAAGGCATTGGCAGCAGACGCCGTATCAACCTTCGCGCCTTAACATCGGAGGCGCGCATAGCATCAGCTTCCTTGTGGCACCAGGCGCACAGCAACTCAACGTCAATACGGGTCTCTCGGCCCAACGTCCGGTAATGTCGATGGTGGAGTTGTAAACGGTTCCGCCCGAGATACCCGCAAGCCTCGCAGCGCCCGCCTGTCTCGGCGATTACTGAGGCTGCCTCCAGCGATCGGATTTCAATACATCCCAATAGTGCTGCCGCCGCCGATTGCGGCGTTCACTCCTCGCGACTAGCTTCAACAGCATCCTTGTCGCCCGTTGGCACGACCCGTTAAGCATAGCAACCTGGGGGTCGTGCGCCAAGGTTTGGCTACGCGGCAATTAGCATGGCTCGGCACATCACGACACCCCAGGCATACCCTGAGAGCGAGCCGTCATTGTACCAATGTTTGTTGATGGCTTTACGCCGACATGCAATTTTTCGGCTCATGTCCGCTTTGAAAGAAGCTTGAGGAATGCCGTGACCGACCGCCTCTCGGCGCGGTCAGGTTAATTGACAATGGGGTTGAATGAGGGGAGGCTGAGAGGACTTTATTACTGGCATCCGATGGGGTCAAAAAAATGTCGGCCGTAGATGGCTCCACTGTCTCGAATTCACGCTCGCAAACTCTGGATGAATTGTCTGCACGACAGATCTCTGAGCTCGTGGCGAAGCGTGAGCTCACCGCTTCGGCCGTGGTCGACCATTTCATCGCACGATGCAAGGCAGTCAACGGAGCTATTAATGCCGTTGCTGTCGATTCGTCGGAAAGCGCGCGCAGCACAGCGGATAAGCTCGATAAGGCGCTAGCCCGAGGGGAGAATCCGGGTCCGCTCGTCGGGCTGCCGGTGACGATTAAGGAGTGTTTCGACATCAGCGGCACAGCGACCACACTTACTTGGACTGCCGTCGCGCCGCGGCACATTGAAAACGCAGGACGACGCTTACGTCGCGGCACTGCGTGGCGCCGGAGCAATTCCGATCGCCAAAACTAACGTTCCGCAACTCTTGATATTTACGGAGACAGATAATCCGATCTACGGTCGAACGAACAATCCGTGGGATCTTGAAAGATCCCCCGGCGGCAGCAGCGGCGGGGAGGCAGCATTAATCGCCGCCGGTGCCTCTCCATTAGGCCTTGGTAATGATCTCGGCGGATCTCTTCGGATACCGGCGTCGTTTTGCGGGATTACCTCCATCCGGCCGACTGCGGGTCGCACGCCCAACTATGAGGCACCGGCTGGCCCGTCGGCCAGCGGGCGATCACAAGCCAAGTCGGCCCGCTGGCCCGATACGTCGATGACCTCGCCCTCGCGCTGCAAGTGCTTGAGCGCGGCCGC
>JARRNI010000294.1:0-5953 GCA_037385125.1 Pseudolabrys sp. | reverse complement strand
AACACCGGGCTGCGCACCAGGCGGTTGAGATCGGGGCTTTCCGCGATCAGGGCGTCGAACCGGTCGAGGTCCTGTTTGACGGCATCGATGGCTTTTTCCTCGAGCGCCAGCTCGAACAGGGCGGTGGCGTAACGGCCCGCCATGCCGGGGACAATATGGTCTTCGCCTGCCACGGGAACGCTCGTATCTCGCTTCATTCCAGGCTTCAGCACCGTCGCGGAACCGGCGGCGCAAGCTATTGGAATTCAAGATGGAATTCCGATCGCCGGGGACCGTCGCGGATGCCCGCGGAAACCCCCGTGAAATCGGGAGGCTAGCTAACACAGGGCAAACCGCGGTGCAACAAGGCGGCTTGGCGCAGGTCGTTCCGGCGGCGGCCGGTACAGGCCAATTTTGCATGGCCGCAATGCCTCGCCAGCGCGGCCGGTGCGCGATAGCGTGCGGATGCGTTGCGCACGGGAAATGCCTGCCGGGATGTCAGTCTCAAGCGCTAAAAGCGCCGGCGTCGCCGGCACGGCCAGGCTGCTGGTCTTGCTGCTGGCCTTCACCTGGGGCTTCAACTGGATCGCGGCGGCGATCGCCCTTCGCGAATTGAGCCCGTGGGCGCTGCGCTTTGCCGGCGCCGGCATCGGCGCCGCCGTTCTCATCAGCGCCGCCGCCGTCACCGGTCACAGCCTGAAGGTGCCGCGCGGCGAGCACCTGCACATCATGGTGGCCGGCTTCTTCAACGTGGCGGCGTTCCAGGTCCTGGCCGCCTTCGCGCAGGTGAGCGGGGCGACCACGCGCGCCATCATTATCACCTATTCGATGCCGATCTGGACCACCATCCTGAGCCGGCTGGTGCTGGGCGAGAAGCTCACCCCCGTCCGCCTCATCGCCTTCGCGCTGTGCGTGGGCGGGGTGAGCGTGCTGGTGTGGCCGCTGTTCGCGGCCCCGTTTCCGCTCTCGGTGTTTTATTCACTGGGCTGCGCGCTGAGCTGGGCCTTCGCCACCGTCTATATCAAATGGGCCAAGGTGACCATCACGCCGCTGGCTAACGCCGCCTGGCAGCTCGTGTTTGGCTTCCTTTTCATCGCCGCCGGCACCTTCGCGGTCGAAGGCTATCCGTATCTTTGGCCGGTCGATGCCGACGTGATCCTGGCAGTGCTGTTCGTCGGCATTCTCGGCGTGGGGCTGGCGCATTTCCTGTGGTGGTCGATCGTCGGCCGGCTGCCAGCCATCACCGCCTCGATCAGCGCGCTGCTCGTGCCAGTGATCGGCGTCTCGGCGTCAGCCCTGCTGCTCGGCGAGCACCTGACCCTGACCGACATCGCCGGCTTCGGCATGATCTTCGTCGCCGCGGCTTCCGTGCTGCTGCAGCCCAACGTAAAGCACACGGAGATGCCGGAGTGACGCCGCGGCAATCCGCCGAGGCCGCGGCGAGCGCCAAGCTGCTGGTCGTCGTCATGGGCGTGGCCTGGGGCTTCAACTGGGTGGCCGCGCGCATCATTCTTTCCGCGCTGCCGCCCTGGACCATGCGCGCGCTCGGCATCGGGCTCGGAGCCCTGACGCTGTTCGTGGCCGCGCTGTTGACCGGCGTGAGCCTTGGCATTCCGCGCGGCGAGCGCAGCAAGGTCATGATCGCCGGCTTTTTCAACGTCGCGATCTTCAACGTCTGCTCGGCCTATGCGCAGGTCTACGGCACCACCTCGCGCGCCGTGGTCATCGCCTACACCATGCCGATCTGGGCCGTGCTGCTGGCGCGTTTCGTACTGCGCGAAAGGCTCGACCGGCTGAAGCTCGCGGCGCTCGCTCTCTGCGCCGCCGGGCTGGCGATCCTGATCCTGCCGCTGGCGCGCGCCGGCATCCCGCTCGGCGCGCTGTTCGCGCTGGTCTGCGCCTGGAGCTGGGCCTCCGGCACCGTCTATCTGAAATGGGCGCGCATCCGGGCGCCGACCTTAAGCATCGCGGCCTGGCAATTGCTGTTCGGCTGGCTGTTCCTGGCGGCCGGCACCTTGACCTTCGAAGGCGTGCCGCATCTTACGGGGCTGCCGACGCATATCGTGGCGTGGATCGGCTACAACGGCCTGATCGGCATGGGGATGGCCTATTTCCTGTGGTTCGTCGTGGTCGCACGGCTGCCGGCCACCACGGCTTCGCTCGGCTCGCTGCTGGTACCGGTGGTCGGCGTCATCGGCTCGACCTGGCTGGTGGGCGAGCGGCCCAGTCTCACCGACGCCATCGGCTTTGCCTGCATCTTTGCAGCGGCGGCGAGCGTGCTATTGCAGCCGAACGTGAAGCACACCGAATTGCCGGAGTGACTTGGCTTGTCCCGGGCAAGAGTCAGAGAAAGCTCATTGGATCGACATCGACCTCCAGCCGCACATTGCCGCGCGGCCTGGGCGCCTTGCCGAGCCAGGCGCGCAGGTAGGCGGACAGGTCGAAACCGCGCGGGGATTTCACCAGCAGCCGGAAGCGATGGCGGCCGCGCACCACTGCGATGGGCGCTTCCGCCGGGCCGAGCACGCGCACGCTCTCGTCCTTCGGCGCGTGCGCGACCAGAAAGCGCGCGTAGCCCTCGGCGCCGTGACGCTCGCTGGCGCTGATGACCAGGCTGGCGAGCCGGCCGAAGGGCGGATAGCCGGTGCGCTCGCGCAGCTCGATCTCGCTCGAATAGAACGCCTCGCGGTCACCGGAAATGAGCGCGCGCATCACCGGGTGCTCGGGCTGGTGCGTCTGCAGGAATCCGACGCCGCGGCCCTCCTCGCGACCGGCTCGGCCGACCACCTGATGCAGGAGCTGGAAGGTGCGCTCGGCGGCGCGCGGGTCGCCGTTGCCGAGGCCGAGATCGGCGTCGACGATGCCGACCAGGTTGAGTCGGGGAAAGTGATGGCCTTTGGCGACGAGCTGGGTACCGATGACGAGATCGAAGCGTCCTTGCGCCACGTCGTCGAGCTCGGCGCGCAGGCGCTCGACCGATTCCACCAGATCGCTCGACAGCACGAGGATGCGCGCGTCGGGAAACAGCTCGGCCGCTTCCTGCTCCAGCCGCTCGACGCCGGGACCGACGGCGGCGAAGCTTTCGGTGGCATGACAGTTCGGGCATTCGGCCGGCGGCGGCATTGAGAAGCCGCAATGGTGGCAGACCAGCCGCTTGCGAAAACGATGATCGACCAGCCAAGCGTCGCAGTTCGGGCATTGCAGGCGGAAGCCGCAGGCGCGGCACAGCGTGAGCGGCGCGTAGCCACGGCGGTTGAGGAACAGCAGCGCCTGCTCTTTTCGCTCCAACGTATGCAGCACCGCTTTGGCCAGGCGCGGCGAGATGAAGCGGCCGCGCGGCGGACCTTCCGTCCGCATGTCGATGGCCCCGACGTCCGGCAGATGGGCGCCGCCGAAACGCTCGGGCAGATGCAGATGGCGGTAGCGGCCGCGCCGCGCATTGACTTCCGACTCCACCGACGGCGTAGCGGAGGCCAGCACCACTGGGATCTTCGCGATCGAGCCGCGCACCACCGCCATGTCGCGCGCGTGATAATGCGCGCCGTCCTCCTGCTTGTAGGCGGGGTCATGTTCCTCGTCGACGACGATCAGCCCGAGATCGGCGTAAGGGAGAAAGAGGGCCGAGCGCGCGCCGACCACTACTGAGACCTCGTTCTCCGCCACCGCGCGCCAGGTGCGCTGGCGCAGGCGCGGAGAAAGCTGCGAATGCCATTCGGCCGGGCGCACGCCGAAGCGCGACGAGAAGCGGTCGAGGAACTGGGCGGTGAGCGCGATCTCCGGCATCAGGATCAGCGTCTGGTGCCCACGCTGCACGTTCTCCGCCACCGCCTCGAAATAGACTTCCGTTTTGCCGGAGCCGGTGACGCCGTCGAGCAGCGTGACGCTGTAACCGCCCTGCGCCGCCGTGGTGCGCAGCGCATCCGCCGCGGTGAGCTGGCCGAGGGCGAAATCCGGCTTGGCGAAATCGGCATCGGGCGCCTGCGCCACCGGCTCGGGCGGCAACACGATGGTTTCCAGCGTGCCCTCATCGATCAGCCCGTCGATCACGCCGGCCGAGACGCCGGCTTCGCGCGCGGCCTCGCCTTTCGCACGCGTGAGCCCATCGCGCATCAGAGCCAGCACACGGTTGCGCGCGGCGGTCATGCGTTGCGGGGCTGCGCCGACGAGACGCACGCCGACGCGCTCGCGGCCGGGACCGAGATGCTCGCCCATGCGCAGCGCCATGCGCAGCACCATGCCGCGCGCGGCGAGCGTGTAGCCGGACACCCAGTCGACGAAGCTGCGCAGCTCCGGCTTGAGCGACGGCACGTCGAGCTTGCCGTCAATGTCCTTGAGCCGATTGTGCAGGCGCGGATTGAACGTAGGGTTTTCCGCCCAGACAACGCCCAGGCTGTCGCGCGTGCCCAGCGGCACCGCGACCACGTCGCCGGGCGCCACGTCGAGGCCCGCCGGAACCCGATAGGAATAGGCCTGATCGAGCGCTACCGGCACCAAGACATCGACGACAGGTGGGGTCATAATGAAAGCTCTGGCCGATTCCGCGCGGTTAAGGAAGGGTGAAGGAAAGCGCCTCTACTGTCATCCCGGCCGAGTGAGCGCCAGCGAACGAGGGCCGGGATCCAACAACCCAGGCAGCCACGATGCGGACAGACAGGGGTTACTGGGTCCCCGCTTCCGCGGGGACGACACGAGGGAAATGACTCGAGCCCCGACCACCATCGCCCCCGACGTCACCGCCGAGATCGAGCGCTGGCTCGAGCACCTCGGGGCCGAACGGCGCATGTCGCCGAAAACGCTGGAAGCCTATGAGCGGGACGCGGTTCAATTCCTCTCTTTTCTGGCGGGCCATCTGGGCGGCACACCCAGCCTCAAGCGGCTGGCCAAGCTGACGCCGGCCGATGTGCGCGCCTTCATGGCGGCGCGGCGCAGCGCGGGCGCCGGCAACCGCTCGCTGATGCGCGGGCTGGCAGGCACCCGCTCCTTCGCGCGCTTCCTCGAGCGCAATGGCAAGGGCAAGCTGGCGGCGCTCGCCGCCGTGCGCACGCCCAAGCTGGCCAAGGGCCTGCCGAAACCGATTGCGGCAAGCGCGGCGAGACGCATGACCGAAGCGGAGACACGCGCCGGCGAAGCGCGCGCACCCTGGATCGTCGCGCGCGACGCCGCCGTCTTGGCGCTACTATACGGCGCCGGCTTGCGCATCTCGGAAGCGCTCGGCCTGCGCGCCCAGGATGTCGCGCAAGGCACCGACGCGCTCACCGTCACCGGCAAGGGCAACAAGGCGCGCATGGTGCCGCTGTTGCCGCAGGTCGCCAAGCTGATCGCCGGCTACGTCGCGCTCTGCCCGCATGAGCTGACGCCGGACGGTCCGCTGTTCGTCGGCAGCCGCGGCGGACCGCTTTCCCCGCGCGTGGTGCAACTCGCCATGGCGCGTTTGCGCGGCGCATTGGGTTTACCTGACAGCGCGACGCCGCACGCGCTGCGCCATTCCTTCGCCACCCATCTCTTGGCGCGCGGCGGCGACCTGCGCGCGATTCAGGAACTGCTCGGCCACGCCTCGCTCTCCACCACGCAAGTCTACACCGCGGTCGATACCGAGCGTTTACTCGACGTTTATGCGAGCACGCATCCGCGCGCGTGATCGTTTTTCCTTGCGCGCCGCCGAATTTTCATATCAACGTCGCCGCCCGAACAAAGGCGGAGAGGGGCGATGAGCGCGCACGAACACATGGAACATGCCGAGCATGCCCAGCATGCCGGTCAGTCCAACAAGAAGATTGCGCTGCTGATTTCGGTGCTGGCGCTGTTCCTGGCCTTCTCGGAAACGCTGGGCAAGAGCGCGCAGACCGAGACGATTGCGCAGAACGTCGCCGCCAACGACCTGTGGGCGTTCTACCAGGCCAAGCACATCCGCCAGACCGTTCTGAGCACGGCGGGCGAGCAGTTGCAGTTCGAAGCCGACCGCGCCGCCGATCCG
>JARRNI010000293.1:0-6850 GCA_037385125.1 Pseudolabrys sp. | reverse complement strand
CGTCGGCAAAAGGGGCTGGATCGAAGACCACTGTTCGTCGCTGAGCCAGAAAAGATTGGATCGCATCGCCTCGCTCCGAATCAAACACCCAGAGCGAATCAGCAACCGATTCACACAGCAACAATTTTATTGGGTCTTGGCCCTAGATCCATGGCAGCGATGTCCAAAGCACGGTTTCGCAGAAAGGTGTGCCATTCCTGGCTAGGCGGACGCATCAATCAAGTACATGAAGAAAGCGCCTATGATGTGTCCTGCTGCGGGTCTCATGGCACGCCTTCGCATCCGTTCAGTTTACTGACAGCGAACGATAATTGCGTTGGGTCGATGTGAGATTCGCAAGCGTTGATGGGTGACGTAACGCCGATAAACACAATGATGACCGCCATGATCAGAAGCATGAACGCAGCGTAGATTGTGACGATTAGGAACTCGCGCATATATGTTCCCCCGTGGGGATTGCTTTGCGGCTTGCTCTTCAAATTTTGGGCATGTGGACTGAGTTAGCAACGAAACTCATATGGTAACGTAAAGCATCAATCTAAATTCTTGCGGGATCACGCGCGGCAGCTATGCGCGGGTATTCGCCGCGCAGACGGTGCTATCAGGCAGGATGGATAGAAAGACGTGACGTTGCAATGGAGTCGGGCCGCCGTTTACTTGGGCGGTTAACCCGACCAATCGGAGGGTCAGCGGCGCGAATCTCACTGATCGGCGTTTGTTAAGGTTTCTGATTAAGGGTTGCGGTAATCCGCCCGAGCAACATAGACCTTGCAAGTCTATTGATTCCTCCGTGTAAGGTTTTACATGCTCAATCAAGGAGGAACAGATGTCTGTCGTGAGCAAGTTGAAGTCATCCGGGAACAACGGCAATAAATTTCCCGCCAAGCCTGAGCTCAGAGTCATTGGAAGATCTTAGGCAATATCTCGACATTTTCTATCGCAAGGCGTGCCGGCTCACTGATGATCCGGTTGACGCGGTGGACCCGAAACGTTTCAACAAACGCGAAAAAATGAAAATCGCCGCCGCTGAATTGGGCAGCCCACATTGAGTGGGTCAGGTCGAATGTTAGTTTAACGCTGGCCGTGGCGCCAGCCTGGCCGGCGGATCCGCTTCACGTAGCGAAGCTGGCCACGCGGCGAAGCTGCAGACTTCGGACGCCAACTCGCTACAATCCACTTGCAGTCCGGGGGCGGGCCATGCATTCGGTACACACAGGCGCTTCACCCCGATACCGGCACTAGAAACTTGCACAAAGAAGCAGGCCACGTCGTATAATTTCACGCGGCCAGCAAAAAAATTCGCTGACGTGACAACTAATGTGGAACGGTACCGGTGGATCGCTCCGTTCTATGATTTGCTGGACCTGCCGTTCGAATGGCGCCGGTATCGCGCCTTGCGGCCCTTGCTGTTTCTCGGAATGGCCGGCCGGCTGCTGGACACCGGTATTGGCACCGGCCGCAATTGCGCGTTCTATTCGCCGGAGGCGACCGTTTCCGGAATCAACGCTAGCCCGGCGATGCTTGCGCGGGCGCGCCGCCGCTGCCCGGCGCTGGCGGCGGCTGGCCGGCTGTACGAGATGGACGCAACCGCCATGACGTTCCCAACCGCCTCATTCAATGCGGCGGTATCAAGCTATCTGTTCTGCGTTCTGCCGGGCGAACTGCAGGTCCTGGCGCTTCGGGAACTGGGGCGCGTCGTCAAGCCGGGTGGAATTATCCGGCTGCTGGAATATGTGCACCCGCAAGGCGCGCCGCGGCGAATTATCTCGTACATATGGCAACCATGGACGAAATGGGCATATAGCGCGAGCTTCGATCGTCCACTGAGCAGCATATTCTTGTTACCGGTCTTGAACTTGTTGAAAGCCGCTACGTCGTCGACGATCTGTTAAAGCTGATCACGGCCCATGCCTCCTGACCGGGCTTGCTTGCCGGGCGTTTTGCGTTGCTAAGAAAAGATCAAGTTAGCAGGCGGCCTTGGCGCATCGGGGCGGCGGCTACGCTGGCGATCGCATTCACGATGGCGCGCGCCGCTATGACAGTCCTGCTGGTGACGCCAGCCATAAACAAGGCGGCGACGACTACGACGACTACAATGAGTAATGATAATGGGCCTATGGAATCCTTCCAATGCGGCTAGTGCCTATCGCGCCCTGCTCGTTTACAAATGTCTTCCTTTATCTCGCCCTTCGCAAAGAGTCCGTCTGGTTCAGCCCGTACCTTTATCGCGCGTTAAAAAAGTTCTTCGTATTTTCATCGCTTTTGAGCAAATGGCGTAAGATAAAATTGGAACATCGCTTCCAGAATGGCGCCGAATTTTCGGATGGATGATTAGGAGCGATGGTCATGTGCGTTTCCTCGCGGCTTCGGCAGATCGCCTATGTTTTCGTCGCAGTAGCAGTTGTTGCTCTGGGTTACCCGCCGTCGGCATCTGCTTTGGTGGTGAAGGAAATGCCCGGGCCAACGCAATCTGCGCTCGCCGGTAAGGGGAGCGGCGTCTGGAAAAAGGCCGGCTCTCGGCTGCGCCGGATCTACGCACAATTCCAACAGCACGAGCGGCAGGGCAAAACGACGCTGTTCAAATCAGACATCCCGCGCGTGCAAGTGGCAAACGGGATGATCTTGATCGACGCAGCGGCCGTGTCGGACAGCGCGCAGCTTCTCGCCGATCTTAAAGGCCTTGGGCTCAACCGAAGCGCACGCTACGGGGCGATGGTGTCGGGTTGGATCCCGCTTGGCAAGCTTCATCAAGCGGTCGAGCTCAACAGTCTGCGTAGCATTTCCGCCTCACTCAAGCCGATGACGAACGTCGGTTCGGTGACCAGCGAGGGGGTAGCGGCGATGCGTGCCAACCCTGTTGATCTGCCGGCGAACGTCACCGGAGCCGGCGTCACGGTCGGCATCCTTTCCGACAGCTATAACCAGAATACCAGCGCCGCCACCACCGCCAGCGACGACATTGCCAGCGGCGATCTGCCGGCCGATGGTGTCAACGTGCTCGAGGAGGGCCCCGCCGGCAGCACCGATGAAGGGCGGGCGATGCTGCAGATCGTCCATGACGTGGCACCCGGTGCGTCGCTGGACTTTCATACCGCATTCAACGGAATGGCCGATTTCGCGCAAGGAATCGAGGATTTGGCGAACGCCGGCGCGAATGTGATTGGTGACGACTTGGTTTATTTCGCCGAACCGATGTTTCAGGATGGAATCATCGCCCAGGCGGTGGACACCGTGAAAAGCCAGGGTGTCGCCTATTTCTCGGCCGCCGGTAACGAGGTGCGTCGCAGCTACCAACACGCGTTCGTCGACTCTGGCGACCACCTCTATGTGCAGGGTTTGTTTGGCACCGAGGATCGTGGGGTGATGCACGACTTCGATCCCGGATCCGGCATCGATTATAAGCAGCCCATCACAATCCCAGATGGAAGCACGCTCTACCTCTCTCTGCAATGGGACCAACCGTTCGCGTCGGTCTCGCCCGGACACGGCGCGACGACTGACCTCGACGTCTATCTGGTCGATTCTAACCTCAACATTGTCGCCGAATCGATCGACGACAATATCAAAACTGGTGACCCCGTTGAAGTTCTCAATTTTACACCGAATAGTTGTCTTCTCATGTCCTGCCCCGGCGGCACCTATTATCTGATTATCGCGGATTACACCGGGCCCGAGCCGGATTTGATGAAATACGTTTTATTCCCTCCCTTTAATATCACTGTGAACAAATACACGACCGACAGCAGCACCTTATATGGCCACGCTAACGCCGCCGGCGCGGAGGCGGTCGGCTCTGCCTACTACATGAATACTCCGGCGTTTAACAACAGCCTGACTGCCGCCGAACTCGATTATTTTTCATCGGCGGGCGGCACACCGATCTTGTTCGACAAGAACGGCAACAGTGTAAGTCAGATCCGACAAAAACCGGAGATCGTGGGGCCAGACGGGGTCGAGACGACGTTCTTCTACCCAGGCGACGACCCCGACGGTGACGGCATACCGAATTTCTTCGGGACCTCGGCGGCAACGCCACATGCCGTCGGCGTCGCCGCGCTAATGAAGAGCGCGAATGCTGGGCTGTCGCCGGCGCAAATCTACAGCACGCTCGAAGGCACCGCTGCGGCTATGACGATACGCTGTCAAAATTCTATTAGCTGTACGAGCCCCATAAGTACGGCAACCGAGGGCTACAACTATGACTCCGGCTTCGGATTCATCCAAGCCGACCAGGCGGTTGGCGCAGTTGCGGGAGGCAGCGGAGGCACCACGTCTCCGTCCTGCACGCTTGATCCGAGCCCGGCGACCATCACGCAGGGGGGTAGCTCCACTCTCACGTGGACGACCACGAATGCGACAAGCTTCTCGATAGATGGTACTCCCGAAACGCTCAATGGCTCGATTTCGGTCTCGCCGACGACCACGACCACTTACACAGGCACCGCTACCGCTAGTGACGGAACAACGGCGAACTGCTCCGCGCAGGTGACCGTCACGCAGCCCACTACTACTACTCTCGATGTGACGCTAGACACAACCTTGGTGTCTTTGACGCGTAGTAGCAGTACGAACAACAGCGGCACGGTTGGGGTGACTGTCAGTGGGCTCGACGGGGATACGGTAAACCTGTCCGTCTCGGGACTGCCAAGCCACGTTACAGCGTCCTGGGCTCGGAATCCGGGCAATCCGGTTACCATCTCCAGCGGTTCAGTGACAGAAGATCTCAACTTGGTTGCCGGCAAACACGGACCTGCGGGCACCTTCCAAGTGACGGTTACCGGCACCGACCAGAGCAGTCAAAAGACCGCAACGTTCACGTTGGTGGTCAACAAATAAGCTAGGGCTGCGGCCCCCAAGCTAACGCCACCGGCGACGGCCGATGCAGATCGCCTGTCGCCGTGGGTTGAAAAAAGCGGTCCTGACGAGTGCCGATTGCCGGCACCGACCAGAGCGCCAACCAAGCGAGCGACACGCTCGTGTTGACGTCACAAGATACTGTGAGGAACAGGTCAAGAGCAGGAAAAGTCAGTGCGGACACACTCACAACCTTTCTTGCACGCGTTCGCATGTATTAATGCGAACCGGCATCGAGTCCCAAGAAGGGGAAATGCGCGGCGGCCCGTCTGCCCCCTGTGGGCACTACCCGGTCCGCCGCGCCAGACGCTGCGGATTTTCCGGCGAGCCGTAGCAAGCGAGCATGTAAATTAAGGCGCGGTCGAAGCCCAAAGAGCCAGACCAATACCTTAGGGGCCGGAGCAGATCAGAACCCGGCCCAACACTCGGTTACCATAACGGTTGATGACCCAGCGCCGGCCGATATAGCAGTCACTCCCGAAAGGATCGTAGTAGGAAGGCGCGTTATAGTCGTCATAGAAGCCGCCGTAATACGGAACGCCGAAGCCGCCCAACGCCAAGCCGGTTCCGAAACCGTGCCAGCCCCAGCCACCACCGTAGCCGCCCCAGCCCCAGCGACCACCGAAGCCGCGCCAATGGCCACCCCAATGGCCGCCACGGTGCCAATGGCCACGCCAATGGCCGTTACGGTTATGACTACCCCCATGGCCACGGTAATGGCCGCCAGCAGAATGGCCGCCCCAATGCCCACCGTAATGGCCACCTTTCGCATCCGCTACGCCCGGAAGGGCCAGAGTAAGTCCCACGATCGTGATTGCAGTCGCAGCCGCGACGCCTGGTCTTCCGATTATCCCGCGCATAATTTTCCGTCTCTCCCGTCCAATCCAACCGATCATTCGCTTGTGCGTTTCCTGAGCGCGGCTGCCTAGAAATTCAGCCTAGCGTGAAGCCGTTGCCGATATTGCAAATGTAAGAAGAGGCTCATGAGCAAACTATCGAACATAATCTGTGCCGACGTGCTATCGTGGCCCTTCTATGCCAATACTTCGATAAGGTGACGCTCGCGTTCGATTAGGCAGTGACTTTCGGCAACCTGCCGCTCCGCCTTGAGCAGGTCAATCAGGATCTCTAACCCCATCGGGTTCTTTTCCTGTTTTGCATGAGACGCTACAAAGTCGTGACTATTATATCGAGCATGGAGTCTTTGGGGCTGATGTTAGTCGAGTAACCTGACCGAGTAACCTTAAGGAGGGCGAGTTCAACGCCCGGTAAGCCAACCCCTCGGTAGGGCGGCCGCCGGGCTCCCAAACAGGCGCTCGACGCGGCATCCTCGGGCACCCACATAAGATGCCGGTTAGTCTGATAAAATAGCTGCGCGATCTGAGCGCGTGCGTCCAACGGCAGAAGCATTTCTTTGCAGTCCTGCCGGAAAATTCCAAAAAGTTTTGCTAGGCGACCGCCATCCGAAAAATATCCAATTGAGCGACAGGGCGTCAATCTGGGGCTGTAATAACCCCGATTTTTTCTTCCGCTTACGGTCTAAGCCTTGAAACGTTTAAACCTATAGTTCGGTTTCTGATATATCGCGGATATTGGCGCAGGGAGGGATACACTTTGAACTGTGGTCGCCAATTACCAGCCCGCGCCCCTCGAATTGATGGCACAATCCTTATTGCCCGATTGCTCATAGAGGTGGCGGCCATCGTTATTACGGGTCGCGTTCGAAGATATAACCGTGGCTCACCCTTAAAGGTAATCGTTAGCCAATATGTTCGCTATCAACCGAGTCGAATCCTCCTATTTCTCGCCGAGACTGCTGCAACTGGCGACCGGTATTGATCGCTCCGACCCCAGCCGGGCGTAACCATCCGGTGAAGCTTTCAATTACCCACATTTCGACGCTGGCCGCATGAGGCGAGCAAATCAGATTTCTTGAATCGGATGAATCGGTTGTGATTCCTTTTCGAGCACCCTAATCGATTCGGAGGGTGCTTCC
>JARRNI010000292.1:0-9778 GCA_037385125.1 Pseudolabrys sp. | reverse complement strand
TCATCGATGCAGCTTGCGACGCTTGGCAAAAGCTCATTGCTCAACCGCAAACAATAACAGCAATCGGTTTGCGCGACTGGGCACACATCAGTCAGTCTCTATGACCGTTGGTATAACTCGCCCGTATGGCCCGATGGTATATTTACGCAGCTTCGAGGTGGCTCCACCGGCGCGGTACAAGACGATAAAAACCTTGCGACCTTTCGGCGTGATCTTCATGCCGAAACCGGGAAGACCCGCGTCCCAGTACACGACGTCCGATGTTGGCGTGGGGAGGGCGTCAATGGCACTCTTGGTTAGTTTGATGCGAGGCATGGAGCAGCACCTCTTTGAGTGGCGCTACCCGAATCTCATATAGGTAGCACCACCGGTGAAATGACAGGAACAAAGGTGATGCTTGGTCCAAGCTCCCGCAAGGGAAATCAATGCGTTATGAACCACCGTCAATCAACGTCCATCTCGGGGAAACATGAATCCGAGAACCTTGGGGGAGAGGGTTGGGGTGAGGGGGCAACGGAGTCTCGTTTGCCCGATCCCCCTCACCCGGCGTGCCATAGCGCGTCGAAGACGCGCATGAACGCGCTTATGGCGTGCCGCCCTCTCCCCAGAGGGGAGAGGTGAACGGAGTCTGCCGCACGCGTGTACACAGTTGGTTGCTTACGAAATCGAGGAGGCGTCCGATGAAACTGTTCTCCTACTGGCGCTCGCTGGCGACCTATCGCGTGCGGATTGCGCTCAACCTCAAAGGCATCGCGCCGGACGAAGTGATCGACGTCAACCTGCATCAGGGCCGGCAGCGCGCGGACGAGTTCCGCCGGATCAATCCGATGATGGCGCTGCCGGCGCTGATCGAGGACGACGGCAATGTGCTGTTCGAGTCGCTCGCCATCCTGGAATATCTCGACGAAATCCATCCGGAACCGCCGTTGCTGCCGAAGGCGCCGAAGGCGCGTGCCCGCGTGCGCGGGCTGGCACAGATCATCGCCTGCGACACCCATCCGCTGATCGTGCCGCGCGTGCGTGAATATCTGGTGAGCGAGTACAAGGCCGACGAGGCCGGCGTGATGAAATGGGGCCGGCACTGGCACGAGGCGTCGCTGCAGGCGCTCGAGACCAATCTCTCTGGCTCTCCGGAAACCGGCCGCTATGCCCAAGGCGATAAGCTCACCATTGCCGATATCTGTTTGTGCGGGCAGGCGGTAGGCGCGGCCTATTTCAAAGTCGATCTCATGCCCTATCCGACCTTCAATCGCATCGTCGCGGAGTGCAACACGCTCGATGCCGTCGCGCGCGCCCACCCGCTCAAGCAGCCCGGCGCCCCGGCGGCATTGTGATACATCGAACCGTCATCCTGAGGTGCGAGCGAGCGTAAGCGAAGCGAGCCTCGAAGGATGGCGGCCGTCACCCTTCGAGGCTCGGCGCGCGCCGCGCCTCGCACCTCAGGGTGACGGAACAAACGTTGAGGCAAGTCTCATGCTCAACACCGCAATCGTTGGTCTCGGCTGGTGGGGCCAAAGCCTGGTGAAGGCGGTGCGCGATTTCGGCGCGCCGCTCAGGTTCACGCGCGGCGTGACGCTGGAGCCCGGTGCGGTCAGAGATTTTGTCGCCGAGCACGGCATGACGCTCTGCTCGTTCGAGGACGTGCTGGCCGACTCCGCCATCGATGCGGTGGCGCTGGCGACGCCGCACACGGCGCACCCCGCGCAGGTGATCGCGGCGGCCCAGGCCGGCAAGCAGATCTACTGCGAGAAACCGTTCGCGCTCAGCAAAGCCGACGCGGTCGCCATGCTCGACGCGGTTAAGCGCGCCGGCGTGGCCATCGTGGTCGGCCATCATTTCCGGCTGATGCCCTCGATGCGCGCGCTGGCCGAGCTGAAAGCGCAAGGCGCCTTCGGCACCATCATGCACATGGAGGGCAATTACAGCCACGACTGGCTGGCCAGCTATCCCACCGACTCCTGGCGTATGGCCCCGGCGGAAAGCCGCGCCGGCGGCATGACCGGCATGGGCATCCACGTGCTCGACTGCTTCCGCGATCTGGCCGGGCCGATGAAGCGGCTGGCAGCGCTGTCGACGGCGCGCGTGCTCAAACATTTGCCGACCGGCGACACCGCCGCCGCGCTGATCGAGTTCGACAGCGGTGCAACGGGCACGCTCGGCACCACCATCAAGACGCCGTTCCGCTGGCGTATCGCGGTGTTCGGCGAGCATTGCTGGGCCGAAAGCGCGAGCGAGACGCGGCTGATCCTGCGCCGCGCCGGCAAGGACGAGCCGGAAGTCATCGACTATCCGTCCGACAATTACCTCGGCCGAAACCTCGATTATTTCGCCAAGGCGGCGCTGGGGCAGGCCGCGTTTCCGATTCCGCCGGAAGGGATATTGCAGACGGCGGCGGCGCTGGAGGCGGTGTTCAGGTCGGCGGATGCGAACGGGGTGTGGATGGAAGTCTAAAGGCCCCCGTCACTGTTACGCGGAAAGCTTTCGCTGGCGGGATTGCTTGATCGCCTTGTCCCACACCCCGTGGATATGCGCCACCTCGCGCTCGAAGCGCTGCAGGAACAAGCGCGCCTGGGTCGACAGCCGCCGCCGCATCGGCTGGATTACGACGAACTCGGCGTGCATTTCCGGCTCGACCAGCGGATTGACGGTGAGCTCGCCGCGCCCGATGTCGTTGACCGCGATCACGCTCGGCAGGATGGTCGCCCAGTTTGAGCGCGCGACGAATTCCAGCGTGGCGATCATGGCGTCCATTTCCAGCATGGCCTCGATCTCGACGCCGTGACTCTGGAAATAGGTCTCCAAATTGCGCCGCCGGATATTGTCCGGACCCGGCACCACGATCTTGAGCGGCCTGCATTCGGACAGCCGCAACGGCGCAAGTGGCGCGAAGCCGCGCTTCGGTCCCGAGATCAGCATCTCGCGGTCGCGCAGCAACAGCCGCGACTTCAGGCCCACCATGCCCTCGAAGGCCGGCACCACCGCGAAGTCGAGCGCGTCGTCGAGCACCATCTCGGTCAAGAGATTGCTGTAGCCCTCCACGATGTGCAGCCGTACTTCCGGCAACCGCGGCACGAAGTCGTCGAGCACCGGCGCCAGCACCGCGCGGGTGAAGGTCGGCATCAGCCCGATACGCAGCTCGCCGGTTACCTGGCCGGAGAGCGAGCGCGCCTCTTCCGCCGCGTGCTCGAGCGCCCCCACCGCCTCCACGCAGCTCTTGTAGTAGCGCAAGCCCGCCGGCGTCGGCGTTACGCCGCTGGCGCTACGCTCGAACAGCTTGACCCCGAGCGCGCGCTCGACCGCCGCCACGTGTTGCGAGATGCCTGACTGGGTCGCGTTCTCCCGGCTGGCGGCCCGGGTGAAGGAGCCTTCCTCGCACACGGCGATGACGGCCCGGACCTGCCGAAGGGGAATATTGCGCATGGGAAGCTTTCTTCCGTCATTCCGGGACGCGGGCGTCAGCCCGCTGGCCCGGAATCTAGGGGGCGATGTGTGATCGTGTGGCCCTGGATTCCGGGTTCGCCTGCCTTCGCCCTTTCGGGGTTCGGCACGCGCCCCGGGTTGACGCGGCATATTAGAAAACTTAATGCCTAAGGGCAGATTATATTATTTCTTTAATGGCCGCCAGCCGCATAACATCGCGAGCAATAAGCCAATAACAGGCGCTTATGGCGCCGGTGGGAGGACCTCATGGGCACAGCGAATTTCGGCATTGCGGGCATGGATTGGCAGCAGCGGGTCAACTGGGACCGGCTGCGCGAATACCGCATCGAGCGCGCACGTGCGATGATGAAAAAGCAGCCATGCTGTGCGGCGACGGGCGGCCGATCCTGTTCGAGCAGGGCGACATCGGCATCCAGATCGAGCGCCATGCGCCCTGGCTGCCGAAGGAAAACGTCCGCCACTCCTTCGCCTGGATCAAGGGCGCAGCCGGACCGGCTTCCACCCAGCAGGTCAACAAGTTCGTCAAGGCGATCCTCCAGGCGATGAAGGAGCATGGCGTCGCCGGGCAGAAGCTCGGCGTCGACTTCATCGACATCAATATGATCCAGGTGTTCAAGGACAACAACATCCACTGGGCCGACGGCATGACGCCCATGATGGAGGCGCGCGCGGTCAAGAGCGAGGACGAGCAGGAGTGCTTCCGCATCGTCGGCGCCATCGGCGACGCCACGCATTGGGAATGCATGAAGTTCCTGCGCCCCGGCATCACCGAGAACCAGGTGACCGCGCATCTGATGGAATATCTCTACAACATCCCCGGCATGGAGGATGTCGAAGACGTGATCGTGTCGTCCGGACCGAACACCTGGCCGAACTGGCGCAACTTCTCCGACCGCATCATCCAGCCGGGCGACATCGTGTTCATGGATTTGGCCGCGCTCACCTGGAACGGCTACAAGTCCTGCTATTACCGCACTTACTGCGTCGGCAAGGAGCCGACCCAGGAGCAGAAGGACACCTACCAGACCGCGCTCGACTGGCTCTATGATTCGATCGGCGCGGTGAAGGTCGGCGCCACCACGCGCGACATCGCCATGAAGTGGCCGTCGGCGCAGGAGACCTGGGGCTACGAGGACGAGGACCAGGCCGCCGCCAATCTGTGGGGCCATGGCCTCGGCCTGGCGCAATACGACCCGCCGGTGATCTCGCGCATCTGGTCGCTCGATCATCCGGTCGAGATCCAGGAGGGCATGACCTTCGCGCTCGAGACCCAGCACGGCAAGCAATTCCGCTACGGCGTGCGCATCGAGGAGATGCTGATCGTGAAGAACGACGGCGTCGAGATCGTGTCGAACTTCCCCGTGAAGCAGATCACTGTGGTCGATCCGCTGCCGGGCTATGGGGATCATGTGAAATGACTTCCGCCTCCTGGCGGAAGTCATCCCCGGGCGAGCCGAAGGCGAGACCCGGGGACCTGGAGCCACGAGTCGTGCCTTCCTTAGCGAGATGGCCGGATCAAGCCCGGCCATGACAACGGAAAGGCCGCAAGGCAACCGCAATGGCCGCGTTCATTCTGCCGCTCACTGACTCCGCCGCCACCGACGCCGACAACGTCGGGCCGAAGGCGGCCAACTTGGCGTCGCTGACGCAAGCGGGCCTGCCGACGCCGGGCGGCGTCGCGCTCACCGCCGCGGCCTATCGTCATCAGCTCCGCCATCTCGGCATTGAGGACCTGCTCAAGCAGTACAACGAGGCCGACCTGCCCACGTCGCGCCGGCTGTCGGTACAGATCAGGCTAGCGCTCTACGAGAAACCGATTGCGCCCGATATCGCCGCGCCGTTGCTCGATGCCTGGCGCGCGCTGCTCGCCGGCGGCGTCCGCGGCGCGGTGCGCTCTTCTGCGCTTATAGAAGACCGCAAAGGGGCGAACTTTGCCGGCCAGTTCGAGAGCTTCCTCGGCCTCACCGACGAAACCGAATTCTTGACCGCGGTGCGCGCCTGCTGGGCGGCCTTATGGACATCGCACGCGCGCCGCTACATGGACAATGCCGGCCTGTCGCCGGCCGACACCGCCATGGGCGTGCTGATCCAGCCGCTGGTCGCCGCGCGCGCCTCCGGCGGCGGCTTGAGCAAGACCGCCGAGGGCCAGATGCTGATCTCCGCCACCTGGGGCCTCGGCTCGGCGATTGCGCAAGGGGAGATCGTGCCCGACCGCATCGTGTTGGCCAAGAACGGCTTCCTGCGCACGGTGGCGGCCGGCCGCAAGGGTCATCGCGACACCTGTGCGCATGGCATTTCGGCACCCGAGCTGGTGCCGAAGGACGAGGTGAGCGAGCCCTGTCTTTCGCCCGGCCAGGCGGTGACGGTCGGTCGCCTTTTGCGCAAGTGCGAGCAGCTTGCCGGCTCTCCCGTCGAGATCGAATGGGCGATGGACGACAAGGGCTTCAAGCTCTTGCAGTCGCGCCCGCTGCACGTGGAGGCGCCCATCGTGCCCGACGCCATTTGGCTGCAGCATCCGGGCCTCAACGGCCATCCCGCCGGTATCGGCTGGGGCTCCGGCCGCGCCGTGGTGGTCAACTGTGAGTGCGAGCTTTCACGTGTCGCCCTCGGCGACATCTTGGTCACGCGTGTCGCCGGCCCGGCGCTCAGCCACATCCTGCCGCGCGTGGCCGGCGTGGTGGCCGAGCTCGGCGGCTCCACCTCGCATCTCGCCTCGCTCGCGCGCGAGCGCGGTATCCCTATGGTGCTCGGCGTGCTCGACGCCACCCGCGCCATCCCCGACGGCGCGCAATGCGCGGTCGACGGCGTCGCCGGCATCGTGCGGTGGCAGCGGTGAGCGCCAAACCGCGCATCTTCGTCACGCAGCCGGTCGCAAACAGCGCGCTCAAGCGCCTGCGCGCGCTCGGCAGCGTGAAAGTGTTCCCCGACGACAGCCGCATTATGCCCCATCGCACGCTGGTGCAGGCGGTCAAGCAGGCAGACATTCTCTTCTGCCTGCTGCACGACAAGATCGACCGCGCGGTGATCACTGCCAATCCGAAGCTGCGCCATGTGGCGGCGCAGTCGATCTCGCCGTCCAATATCGACGTCGCCGCTGCCACGTCGCTCGGCATTCCGGTGACCGTGGTGCCGCCGGTGACCACCGATTCGACCGCCGACCTCACTTTCGGGCTGATGATCGCCACTGCCCGCCGCATGGTGGAAGGCGACAAGCTGGTGCGCGCCGGCAAGTTTCCCGGCGGCCAGTCGCGCCACCTGCTCGGCCGGCTGGTCTATGGCAAGACGCTCGGCCTAGTCGGCGGCGGCGGGCTGATCGGCAAGGCGGTGGCCAAGCGCGCGCGCGGCTTCGACATGCGTGTGCTGTACTGGACGCCGCGCCGCAAGCCCGAGCAGGAAGAGCGCGAGGCCGGGCTGACCTATGTGTCCTTCGACGACCTGCTGCGCGAATCCGATTTCGTTTCGCTGCATTCGCCGCTCAACGCCGAGACCCGCCACCAGATTGGCGCGCGCGAGCTGCGCCTGATGAAGAAGACCGCATTCATCGTCAATACGGCGCGCGGCCCCATCATCGACGAGGCGGCGCTGGTCCGCGCGCTGAAAACCAAGCGCATCGGCGGTGCTGGCCTCGACGTGTTCGAGTTCGAGCCGAAGGTGTCCGCCGAGCTCAAGCGCATGAAGAACGTGGTGCTCAATCCGCATCTCGGCAGCGCGGATGCCGAGACGCGCGAGGAAATGGCCAATTTGGTGGTCGACAATATCGAACCGCTGCTCGATGGGCACGCACCACCCAACTGCGTGAATCCGCAGGTGTTGGGCGAGAGCTGACCGCGCCCCTGATTGCATTCGGCTCTCTCCGGGTTTTCAATGCGCGCGCACGGCGCCGCATGTGCGCTGGACCGGGGAGGATGCCATGGCGGATTTGCCCAGGCTCGATGTGGTGATCGGCAATAATTTCGGCCATCTGCCGATGTTCGTCGGCGCGGAGAAAGGCTTCTTTAAGCAGCACGGTGTCGACGCGCAGATGCTGGTGGTGGACACCGGCACCGACATGATCAACGCCATGAACGAGGGCCGCGCGCAGATCGGCGACATGAGCACCACCAGCTATCTGAAGGCGGTGCATGCCGGCTCGCCGTTCAAGGTGATCGGCCTGATCATGAACGACGCAACGCGCGACAATTGCGACGACCCGCTCGCCATCGTCACTAAGAAAGGGCGCGGCATCGAGGCCGGCAAGGTCTCCGATCTCAAGGGCAAGACCATCGGCCTCGCGCGCGGACAGACCTCCGACGAATATTTCAAGATGGTGCTGCGCCGGAACAAAATGAAATACGAGGACCTCACCATCGAGAACATCTGGTCGCAGTTCGGCCTCGCTCCGGCGCTGGCCGAAGGCAAGGTGGACGCGGTGGTGTCATGGGAGCCGTATATCGCGCAGGTGCTCGCCACGGTCCCGGATTCCTTCCCTGTTATCCGCGCCGGCCAGTACATGTCTTATGTCATGGTGGCGACCGCCCATGAGCCCACCGTCAAGAACAAACCCGAGCTGGTCAAGGCGATCGCCGGTGGGCTTGCGCAGTCCTCGCACTATACGCGTCAGAACCGCGAGGAGGCGGTGGAGATTTTCGCCAAGTGGGTGCCGAAGACCGACGTGACCATCGGCAGGAAGGCGGTGCAGCACATCTCCTACGATCCGCGCATGTCGCCCAACGTGCTGCGCGCCTTCGAGAATGCCGAGGACGAGGTGCTGACCAACACGTTGAAGGGCGCTCCGCGCCTCGACGTGCCCGGCCTGTTCCGGCCGGAATTCATGCAGGAAGTCGAGAAGGAGCATCCCGAATACTTTGCGGATCTGCCGAAGCTGTAGGGCGCTGCCCTCTCTGCTCCCTCCCCCCTGAAAGGGAGAAGTGAAGAAAGAGGGAATCACTCCGCCGTCCAGCCCCCGTCCAACACCAGCGCCGAGCCGGTCATCAGCGACGACGCATCCGATGCCAAAAACACGATGGCGCCGGTGACCTCCTCCAGCTGGCCGAGGCGGCCGAGCTTGATCTTCGACAGCACCTCGTCGCAGAAGGCCTTGTTCTCGAAGAACGGTCGCGTCATCGGTGTCTCCAGGAAGGTGGGGCCGAGCGAGTTGACGCGGATGTTGTGCGGGGCGAGCTCGATCGCCATTGCCTTGGTGAAACCCTCCACGGCATGCTTCGACGCGCAATATACCGTGCGGCGGGCGGCGCCGACGTGACCCATCTGCGAGGAGATGTTGATGACGGAACCCGGCAGCTTCGCGTCCAGCAGCCGCAGCGCCACCGTCTGCGCCATGAAGAAGGCGGCGCGCACATTGAGGCCCATGACCACGTCGAAGTCCTCAGGCGTTACCTCCGGCAGCATTTTCGGCCGGTTGGTGCCGGCATTGTTGACCAGGATTTGGTAAGGCTCTCGCGTCCCGAGCGCCTCGCGCACGGCGCCGATGTCGGTGACGTCGAGGGTGAGCGCATCCGTCCGCTGCCCGCGCGCGCGGATCGCTTCCGCGGCTTCCTCGATTTCCTGCGTGGTGCGCGCAGCGAGCGTAACATGGGCGCCGGCTTCCGCTAGGGCGGAAGCGGCGGCGAGCCCGATACCGCGGCCGGCGCCGGTAACCAGCGCGCGGCGGCCGTCGAGGCGGAAGGAGGGGGTGTTGGTCAGCTCGATCATGGCCGCTTGTTCCTACCCTCCGCCATCCGCTTCGCTCCGGCTGGCGACCTCCCCAGGGGGAAGTGTGAACGGCGCCACAAGAAATCAAAGCGGCCCTCTCTGCGGCACGCTAATTCCCCTTGGCGGTCTCCTTGATGTCCTTCACGCCCAGGCTCGGGGCCCGGACCGTGAGCAGGCAGCGCGCGAACAGCTCCAAAGCCTCGTCCTGCTTCTGCGGCTCTTGCTGGCGGACGATCTCGTAGAGCTGGAGCGCCACGCGCTCGGGCGAATTCTCGGAAAGCTGCACCGGCCCGCTGACGGAGATGCTTTGTTGCTCTGCCATATTCTCTTTCTCCCTTCTTGATGAGCCTTGCTGCGAATCGTGTCTCGGCTTGGTTTATTCCGCCGCCTGCGCGTAGGGCACGTTCCTGCCGCCGTAGCGGCGCACGCGGATATTGGCCTGCTCCGCGTGGCCGAGAAACCCCTCCAGCACGCACAACCGCGAGCATACTTCGCCGATCTGCGCGCTTGCCTCGTCGGTCAGGACTTTCTGATAGGTGCAGGTCTTGAGGAACTTGCCGACCCACAGCCCGCCGGTATAGCGCGCCGCCTTCTTGGTCGGCAGCGTGTGGTTGGTGCCGATTACCTTGTCGCCGTAGGCGACGTT
>JARRNI010000291.1:0-6782 GCA_037385125.1 Pseudolabrys sp. | reverse complement strand
TCCGACCATGCCGGAAATCCATGAGGGCAACGGCGTCGTCACCCAGATCACCACCGTCCATGTCGATCCCGACAAGCAGGACGAGGTCCTGCAGCTGATGAGAGAGCGCGCGCACTACATGGCGCAGCAGCCGGGCTTCGTTTCCATCAGCCTGCACCGCAGCCGCGACGGCAACCACGTGGTCAACTATGTGCAGTGGAGCGACCGGCAGAAGCTGGAGGCCGCCCATCACTCGTCGGAATTCCGCCGGCGCTGGCCGCAGTTCGGCCGGATCGCCGGCGAGATCGATCCCTCCCTCTACGAGGTCGTGCTGGTGCAGGAGGGCTGACCCGCGCAACAGGGGCGATTTCGGCCGCCCGGACGGGCCCGGGGCGGGATGCCCGCCGGCGAATCAGGTGGTATGCTTTCCTTATGATCCGGGCTTGGGGCAATCCCTGTTCATGGGGCGTCGCGGCGGCTTCCCTCGTCGCCGCCTCGGCTTTGCTTACGTTCGGCGCCGCGCGCGCCGCCTCCGACATACCGCTGCCGAAACCGGCGCCGAAGTGCGATCGGGGGAATTTCCGCGTGGTGCTCGACGTCGGCCACAGCGCCGACGCTCCCGGCGCCATCAGCGCGCGGGGCAAGAGCGAATACGGCTTCAATCTGCGGCTGGCCAAGCGGATCGACGACTCGCTCGTCGATGCCGGCTTCGACAAGACCGTCCTCATGGTGACGGGCGGCAACGCCAGGCGCACCCTGTATTTGCGCATGGCGCACGCCAACAGACTGTCGGCCGACCTTTTTCTGTCGATCCATCACGACTCGGTTCCCGACAAGTTCTACAAGAAATGGGAATTCAACGGCGCGCCGCACATCTACAACGACCAGTTCAAAGGCTATTCGATCTTCGTGTCGGACAGAAATGTCGACCGCGATGCCAGTCTGGAGTTCGGCAGCATTCTCGGCAACGAGCTGCACGCGCGCGGCCTGCAATACACGCCGCACTACACCGCGCCGTTCATGGGCCATAACCGGCACAAGCTCCTGGACGATAAGGCCGGCGTCTATCGCTACGACGCGCTGTTCGTGCTCAGTAGGAGCCATGTGCCGGCGGTGCTGCTGGAAGCCGGCTCGATCGTCAACCGTCACGAGGAATTGGCGCTGGCGTCACCCGCGCGCCAGAAGCTGATCGGCGCGGCGGTGGTCGACGCGGTCGACACGTTTTGCCTTGCGCAGGTGCGGAGCGGACCGCAGGTGACGCAATCGGCCAAGCGCGTCCAGCATCCTCGTCGCAGCCGGCATCCGCGCAAGCGCGAGGCGGAAGCCGCGCCCACGCGCTTGCGCTACCGGCCGGGCGCCGCCGCGCAATAAGCGAAGACGACGGCGCCTACGCCCAAGGCCGCGCTTCGACCTGCTTCTTCTCGTAAGCGGCGATCTTGTCGGCCTTCTGCTTGGTCAGGCCGATGTCGTCAAGGCCCTTGAGCAGGCAATGCTTGCGGAACGGATCGATGTCGAACCTGATCTCGCCGCCGTCGGGGCCACGGATCACCTGCTCTTCGAGATCGACGGTCAAGGTCGAATTGGCGCCGCGCTCGGCATCGTCGAAAAGCTTCTCCAAATCTTCCGGCGAGACGCGGATGGGCAGAATGCCGTTCTTGAAGCAGTTGTTGTAGAAGATGTCGCCGAACGAGGTGGAGATCACGCAGCGGATGCCGAAATCCATCAGCGCCCAGGGCGCGTGCTCGCGGCTCGAGCCGCAGCCGAAATTGTCGTCGGCGACGAGGATCTTGGCGTTGCGATAGGCCGGCTTGTTGAGCACGAAATCCGGGTTCTCGCTGCCATCATCGTTGTAACGCATCTCGGAGAACAGGCCCTTGGCGAGACCGGTGCGCTTGATCGTCTTCAGGTACTGCTTGGGGATGATCATGTCGGTATCGACATTGATCATGCGCAGGGGCGCGGCGACGCCTTCGAGAATGGTGAATTTCTGCATGGCTTAATCTCCCGGGACCGCAAGGTTCTATCCCGAAGCATGCCAGCGTGGAAGCTCTGCCGGCACGGGTCTGCCGTCCGCAAACGGCATGACCGTCAACCCGCCTCCGCTTCGATAGCCGCCATATCCTCGTCGGAGAAGCCGAAATGGTGGCCGATTTCGTGCACCAGGACATGGGCGATGATGGCGGTCAGGCTGTCCTCCGGGTGGTCGGTCCAATAGGCCAGGATCGGCCGCCGGTAGAGCCAGATCATGTTGGGCATGATCCCGGTCACGTCGGGGCGGAAGGGCACGCCGATGCCCTGGAACAGGCCGAGCAGGTTATAGGGGCTGCCTACCCCCATAAGGGCGACCAATTCCCGCGTCGGGAAGTCGTCCACGCGGATGACCAAGTCTTCGCAAAGACTGCGGAAATTGGCCGGCAGCCGGGCATAGGCGGCCGCCGCCAGGTCCTCGAACTCGGCCAGCGAGGGCGCCTGAGCGCTCCGCGGGTCGTCAAATCGGCTCTTCATGGCGCATATCTAGGGCGGGGGCGGCGCCGGCCCAAGACGGCCGGTGGAATCCCTGTTAAACTATTACGAATTATGTCAGCCAGTGCCACGACCCACCTACCATCGAAGCGCCGCCGGCAACGATGCCCGCACGCGCGCGACCTATTACCGCTCCGGACATTGTTGGAACAGCGGGCAGCGGTGATAGGCTTTGCGCGCAGGAAACGGAGGGGGCGATGGCGAGGGTGACGTTCGGACTGGGGGCGGCGGCATTGGCTGGCTTGTTTCTGATGAGTGTGCCGGCGGCGGCGCAGGGGTCTCAGCGCGAGCGGCGCGAAAACGTGGCGCAGTCGCGTCCGCGCATCGTCATCCATCCGCGCCACTACAAACCTGGCCCCAATGCCAAGCGCCATTGCCGCTTCTGGTTGGCGAAGCAAATCTGGCCGAACGGCCAACCCGTGATCACGCCGCAGATGCGCTGCTGGTGGCAGTAACGGCCGGCAAGCCTTTCCGCTGTAGCCTCACGGCCGTCGGAGGGTATCGATGGCGAAACAGACGAGATGGCTGGCAATCCTGGGGCTGGCGGCCGGGTTGGCCGCGGCGCCGGTCGGCGCCGCTGCGCAGCATCATCACGGCGGCAGCCACCATGGCAGCTACCGCAGCTACCAGGGCGATCATCACCCCGGCGGCAGCTGGCGCGGCCCCAATATTACTTTTGGCTGGGGCTAACCCAGCTATGGCTATTACGGCGATCCCTATTACTACGCGCCGCCTCCTCCGCCGCCGCCCGAATGCGGCTGGGTCACCGTGCAGGTCTGGCGCTATGGCCGCTGGGTGCCGCGGCGCGAGTGGCGGTGCTGGTAAATCATTGACCGTCATGCCTCGCGCAAGCGCGGCATCCAGTACACACCGATGTGTCTGTGATTGCTGGATCGCCCGCTTGCGCGAGAGATAACAGCGGCGTCTACTTCCACTCCCGCACATCGACGAAACGCCCGGCGACCGCCGCGGCCGCCGCCATCGCCGGCGACACAAGATGCGTGCGGCCCTTGTGGCCCTGGCGGCCTTCGAAGTTGCGGTTCGAGGTCGAGGCGCAGCGCTCGCCCGGCGCCAGCCTGTCGGGGTTCATGGCTAGACACATGGAGCAGCCCGGCTCGCGCCAGTCGAAACCGGCGGCCTTGAAGACCTTGTCGAGCCCTTCGGCTTCCGCCTGCTCCTTCACCAGACCCGAGCCCGGCACGATCATGGCGTTGACGTTCTCGTTGACGTGCTTGTCGCCGACGATGCGCGCCACCTCGCGCAAGTCCTCGATGCGGGCATTGGTGCAGGAGCCGATGAACACGCGATCGATCTTGATGTCGGTGATCTTCTCGCCGCCCTTGAGGCCCATATAGGCGAGCGAGCGCTCGGCTGCATGGCGCTTGTGCTCGTCGCGGATGTCGGCGGCCATCGGCACGCGGCCGCCGATCGAAGCGACCTGTTCGGGGCTCGTGCCCCAGGTGACCAGCGGCGGCAGTTCGGCGGCGTGCAGCCGGATCTCGTGGTCGAAATGCGCGTCGTCGTCGGAATGCAGCGTCTCCCAATAGCGCATGGCCTGGTCCCAGGCCTTGCCCTTGGGCGCCATCGGCTTGTCTTTGAGATATTCGTAGGCTTTTTCGTCGGGCGCGATGAAGCCGGCCTTGGCGCCGCCCTCGACCGACATGTTGCAGATGGTCATGCGGCCGGCCATCGACAGGTCACGGATCGTCTCGCCGGCAAATTCGAGCGCATAGCCAGTGCCGCCGGCGGTGCCGATCTCGCCGATGATGGCGAGGATGATGTCCTTGGCGGTGACGCCTGCCGGCAATTTGCCTTCGACCAGCGCGCGCATGTTCTTCGACTTGGACTGGATCAGCGTCTGTGTCGCCAGCACGTGCTCGACTTCCGAGGTGCCGATGCCCATGCCGAGCGCGCCGAAGGCGCCGTGGGTGTCCGTGTGGCTGTCGCCGCAGACGATGATGGTGCCGGGCAGGGTGAAGCCCTGCTCGGGGCCGATGATGTGGACGATGCCCTGGCGCTTATCGAACTCGTCGAAATAGGTGATGCCGAAATCCTTGGCGTTCTTGGCAAGGGCCTCGATCTGCGTGACGCTTTCCGGATCGGGATTGGGCGTGTGCTTGCGGTCGTGAGTCGGCACGTTGTGGTCGACCACCGCGAGCGTTTTGTCGGGGGCATGCACCTTGCGCCCGGCCTGGCGCAGGCCCTCGAAGGCCTGCGGGCTGGTGACCTCATGCACCAGATGGCGGTCGATATAGATGAGGCAGGTGCCGTCCGGCTGCTCGTCGACCAGATGGTCGTCCCAGATCTTGTCGTAGAGGGTACGTGGTTTCATTGCTCGAAGGCCTTGCAGAGATGTTTCGGGAAAGGGCGGGCGCAGGCCGGCTCCCGCCGGCGGCAGCCGGTCAAAGGCGCGCCTGAATCCTCGCCATCAGCCGCCCGAAGAAGCGCCAGGGCAGCCGGACGTGATCGGCCAGGATGATACGCTGAGCCTTGGAAACCATAGAGCCTATATAGTTATTTGAGCAGCTCGCGACAACGAAGACGGGTTCCCTGTGCGGCCCGGGCCGATCATGGGTCCTGCACGGTTCAACGCCGACACGAAAAAGGGGCCGTACAAGCGGCCCCTTGATCGCAACTTGGCTCACGTCGCTAACCGGCGGCCATGTTACTCCGCCTTGGCCTCGGCCGGCTCCGCAGAAGCGGCTGCTGCGGCCGCGGCTTCCGCGCCCACCGGCCCGCTGGCCTCGGCGATGCGGGCTTTCTTGCCGCGCAGGCCGCGCAGGTAATAGAGCTTGGCGCGGCGCACCTTGCCGCGGCGCACCACCTTGATCGAGTCGATCATCGGCGAGTAGAGCGGGAACACGCGCTCCACGCCCTCGCCATAGGAAATCTTGCGCACGGTGAAGTTCTCGTTTAGCCCGCGGCCGGCGCGCGCGATGCACACGCCTTCATAGGTTTGGATGCGGCGGCGCTCGCCCTCGACCACCTTCACGTTCACCTGCACGGTGTCGCCAGGGCCGAACTCGGGGATCTGCTTGCCGGCCGAGAGCTTCTCGACCTGCTCTTTTTCGAGCTGCTGGATCAGGTTCATGGCAAAATCTCCGTCGGCAGCGCCAGCATCCGGCGCGCGGGCTTAAAGTCCAGTCTGAATGGGTGGGCGGGCTTTTAGACCATCAATTGTGGCTTGTCACGCTTTAACCCGTCATTGCGGGGTCAGGGGCGGCGCGCGCGCCTTGGAGGAGGGCCGGATTCATTGCTTTTTCCGGGCCTGATAGGCCGCCCAGAGGTCCGGGCGGCGCTGCCGGGTCAGCCGCTCGGCCTCCACCCGCCGCCAGGCGGCGATCCTGGCATGGTCGCCCGAAAGCAGTACCTCCGGGATCGGCTCGCCCTCGAACACCGGCGGCCGACCTCCGGGATCGGCTCGCCCTCGAACACCGGCGGCCGCGTGTATTGCGGATATTCCAGCAGGCCCTCGGCAAAGCTTTCCTCGGCGGCCGAAGCTTCCTTGCCCATGACGCCGGGAAGGAGCCGCACGCAGGCATCGATCAGCGCCAGGGCGGGGATCTCGCCGCCCGAAAGCACGAAATCGCCGAGTGAAACCTCGGTGAGGCCGCGCGTTTCGATCAGCCGCTCGTCCACCCCCTCGAAGCGGGCGCAGACGATCACCGCGCCTTGGCCGGCGGCGAGCTTGGCCACCTTGTTCTGGGTCAGCGGCTTGCCGCGCGGGCTCATCAGCATGCGCGGGCGGGTATCGTGCGGTACCGCGTCGAGCGCGCGCGCCAGCACGTCCGCCTTCATCACCATGCCGGGGCCGCCGCCGGCCGGCGTGTCATCGACCGTACGGTGCCTGTCGGTAGCTGCGTTGCGGATGTCGCGGACGTCGAGCGACCAGATGCCGGCATGAAGCGCCTTGCCGGCAAGGCTGACGCCGAGCGGGCCGGGAAACATTTCCGGGAAGATGGTCAGGATGCTCGCGCGCCACATGACAGCTACTCTTTCGCTTCGGTGGTCGCCGGCACCACCACCACGATCCGCTTCGCCTTCAAGTCCACTTCCGGCACCGCATCTTGCGTGAACGGCAGCATCAGCGTCTGCCCGCCGGCCGTCGGCGCAATCTCGACGATGTCGCCGGCGCCGAAATTATGCACCGCGCTCACGGTACCGACGCTCTCGCCTTCCGCCGTCACCGCGGCCAGGCCGATCAGGTCGGCGTGGTAGAAGGTGTCTTCCTCCTCGATCGCCGGCAGGCGCGCGCGCGGCACGAACAGGTCGGTATTGCG
>JARRNI010000290.1:0-6005 GCA_037385125.1 Pseudolabrys sp. | reverse complement strand
GAACGCGTTGCGATAGGCCGTGATGAGCATTTTGGTGCCTTCCGGCCCGGACGGCATCCCAGGCAGCGCGCCCGGGCCGCCGTTGACCTGGTTCGGGGCGATGATCTCATCGAGCACAGTCAGATTCCCCTGGCCAAAGGCCTCCTCGAAGAGGCGGCGGATGATCGCTTTGTTGGCTTCTGTTGACATGGTTATTCTCCTTTCTTGCGTGCGATGCGATTCAGATTGAGTCGCACCCATGGTTACAGGTTATTGGATTTGTGAATGAATCAGGTCCTTTAAGTCTTATTCAGAACCTGCCTGGACTGTGCCACTCCTGCCCTCTCTGCTTGGGTGCTTCCCGGTGCCCTCGGGCCGCCGCCTACGACACCTTGATGTCACCGCCCTTGAGCAGCTACGGCGCGGCGCGCCTGGAAAACTCTCCGACAAAGATGGTGTTTTTCGTCCGTTGTGCTATACTTTCTGTATTTTACCAAAACGTCATTAATTCATCATTATTTGGGACGACCTTGCCTGGATTAATTTTTTCTTTACTCGGTCGATTGCAAATCGAGCATCGCCGGCTGGGAGCGATCACCCTCACCAACCGTAAGGCGATCGGTCTGCTGGCCTATCTCCTGATCGAGTCGGATCGCGCGCACAGCCGTGAATTTTTGCTTGGCTTGCTGTGGCCCGACTTGCCGGCGGCTGCTGCTCAAAACAATCTCCGTGTGACCTGGGCGCATCTTCAGAAAGCGCTGGGCACGAGCGCTTCCGACGAGCAACCACCCCTGATCGGCGATCGGCTCGCTTTGCGCTTCAACCCGCTCAGCGATCACGAACTGGATGTTACCCGCTTTCGCACCTTGATCGAGGCCTGCCGCCGCCATCCGCACCCCGACCAACACGATTGCTCGGAATGTGCCGCACGGCTGACCCAGGCGCTCGATTTGGTGCGCGGCGATTTTTTGGACGAATTCTCGCTCGGCAATTGCTTGCAGTTCGACGAGTGGCTCCTCATGCAGCACGAACACTTCCACGTACAGGTGACGTCGGCGCTGGAACAGCTTGCTGCGTTTCACGAACGCGCCGGCCAACTGGCTGAAGCCGAACGCGCCATACGCCATCTGCTCGAATACGACCCCCTGAGCGAATCCGCCTATCGTCAATTGATGCGCGTGCTTGCGCGCGCGGATCAGCGCAGCGCCGCCCTGGATACCTACGAAACATGCCGCCGCGTGCTGGCAACCGAGCTTGGCCTGGCGCCGGCCGTTGAAACCGTGACGCTTGCCGAACAGATCCGCGCCCTCGCGCCGTTCGAGTCGCATGCGACGCAGGCTGCGCTGCCGCCCGTTCTTACGCGCTTTTTTGGGCGCCAGCAAGAATCCGCACACCTGGTCGATCTTCTGTCGCGCCGAACGGTCAGACTGGTGACATTGGCAGGACCAGGCGGCGTCGGCAAGACGCGCCTCGCGCTCGAGGTTGCCCACCGCATGGCAGGTGTTTTCGCCCATGACATCTGCTTCGTCGAATTGGCAGGCGTTGCTGATGGAAGCTCTGTGGATGACGCGGTCGCGGCGGCGTTGCGTTTGCCGACCAACACCGGTCGCTCGTCCACCGGCGCAATTGTGGATTACCTGCGCGACAAGACCATGCTCCTGGTGCTGGATAATTGCGAACACCTGGTGAAAGCGTGCGCGCGCCTCGTCCAAACGCTCTGCCGCGACGCCGCGGGGCTGACTGTACTTGCGACGAGCCGCATCCCGCTTCACCTGGCAGAGGAACACGTGGTACGGCTGAAACCATTTGCCACCCCCGCCATCCATGGCGCGGAACGACTCACGGTTGCGGACTCGCTGAGCTTTGACTCGGTTCAGCTATTCACAGACCGCGCCGCGCAATCGCTGCTGCATTTCGCGCTCACCGACGCGAA
This sequence comes from Pseudolabrys sp., assembly GCA_037385125.1. GTDB lineage: Bacteria > Pseudomonadota > Alphaproteobacteria > Rhizobiales > Xanthobacteraceae > Pseudolabrys. Next base: position 4,093 of record JARRNI010000290.1, on the reverse strand, counting down.
CGTTCTGGCGGTCGCTCGTATCTGCCAACAGCTCGACGGCATCCCATTGGCGATCGAAATCGCCGCCGCGCAAGCCGGCGCGCTGCCCATCGAAGCGATCGCCGAACGGCTGGGCCAACGCTTCGCCTGGCTGAATAGGCGGGCGGCCGAAACCATCCCACGCCAGCGCACATTGCATACCCTGATTGACTGGTCCTACGGACTCTTGAGCGATCAGGAGCGCTCGGTATTGCGCCGATTATCGGTCTTTGCTGGCGGGTGGACATTGGAAGCCGCCGAGGCGGTCAGCGCTCCTGGGGAGTCCTGCGCCGAGGTCCTCGCCGAACTGGTCGACCACTCGCTGGTGGTCTTTGGAAAGGATGCCGAGCACCGGCGCTATGGGATGCACGAGACCATCCGCCAGTTTACGCAGGAGCAGTTGCGCGGCAGCGATCAAGAGGCGGATGCGCTGGAACGTCATGCCCGGTACTATGCGCAGCTCGTCTCCCGAGCGGCAGAGAACCGGGCCGGGCAGACGTTGCCCGAGCGGCTGCGGACCGTCCAGGACGACCACGATAACCTGCGACAAGCGTTCGAATGGCTGGTTGCGCACGATCGCGAGCAGGCGCTGGCCCTGGTCGCACAGTTGGGTACGAAGTTGAATTTCTGGGAACTGGGCGGATTTTTTCAGGAAGGGCGTCGCTGGCTCCAGCGCGCATTGGAAGGCACTCAGGCATCGGTTTCGCTCCCGCGGGCACAAGCCCTGCTGGCGGCGGCCGACCTGTCCTCGGCGATTTCCGATTTCGAGTATGGGTTGCAGTGTGCTCGGCAAGCGCAGCAACTGTTTCACCAACTTGGCGATCAGCGAGGGGAGATCGACGCTCGGTTGAAGTATTGCGAACTGGCTTGGCTTGCCGGCGAAAACGCGAATCTACAAACGCAGGTTGAAGAAGCACTCCGGATGGCTGAGCAGATGTCCTATACGGCTGGCATAGCGCAAGCCAGACTAGTGCGGGGAACAATGGCCGCTCATGTAGGCGAGTATCAAGCCGCAATTCAGTATGTCTTGCCGAGCATAGCGCTGTGGCGCGAACTAGAGCGGCCGTTTGACCTTGCAACCGCACTCAACCGGCTTGCGGGCGCATTGTTGGCAATCCACGAATACGCGGCAGCTCAGCAGGCATTCGAGGAATGCCGGGATATCTACCAATCGCTCGGCTACCGGCGTGGCGTCGCCCTGGCCATTCAAAACCTGGGAGGCGTTGCTTATGATCTTGGCGACTACGCTCGCGCCAGGGCATTATTCTGCGACGGCTTGCGAATACGCCGCGATTTAGGTCTTCAGCGAGGCTATGCCTATTCATTTGAATTTATCGCTGACGTTGACCAACGTGAGAAACGCTACGAACGAGCGGTTCAACTTCTGGCGGCAGCCGACACCTTGCGGGTTCGCATTGGAGCGCCAGTCGAGCAAATAAACCAGAAAGAAAATGAGGATGCTTTGACGAGACTACGCGCTCAGCTTGGAGATGTCGTGTTTGAATTGGAATGGGCGAAAGGCGCGGCGATGACCACCGAGCAAGCGATCGCGCTCGCGCTGAGTTGAGCGACGTCGCGCCCTAGTTAAAAACTGGAATGGTACCTTTTGTGGACGATTTCTTTGCTGCCGGTTACACTCGTTTTCTCGTTTCTGCAGAAATTCATCACAACCGATATTGCCACGACGGGCCTCAAGTGATCATCCATGAGAATTGACAAACAAACGACCATCCTGGTGCCTTCGGAGATTTCCTCACCCGTCGAGTATGCGCTCAAGGCACTCACCAGAGAACTGCTTCGAATTCTGGGCCAGGCGCCAGTCACGCTCCGCTCTCCGACCACCAATCAAATCCGATTGCAGGTGGACTCCTTTCCGCACGAGGAAATGTTCCGAGTCCAGGTATTGCAAGACCAGGTCTTGATTCAGGGGAATGATGGGCTGGGACTGGTTTATGGCATCTACCATTTCTGCCAAGCGCAGTTGGGGATCGATCCGTTCGAGTTTTGGACCGATTACCCGGTCGCGAATCAGGAAGAAATCAACCTGGCAGACTATGATTACGTGGCCTCGGCGCCACGGGTTCGTTTTCGGGGCTGGTTCATTAACGACGAGGATTGTCTAATCGGTTGGCACGACGGTATGCAGATCTCGCTGGCAACCTGGGAGCGAATCTTCGAAACATTGCTCAGAGCCGGTTACAACATGGTCATTCCCGGAACCGGCACCACGGCCGGCGACCTGCAACTCGAACTCGCCTCCCAGATGGGGTTGTGGATCATGCAACATCATGCTGAACCCCTCGGAGCGCTCTTGTTCTCCGACGCCTACCCCAGCGTGGTTCCCAGGTTCCCCGAGGAGAAGGAGAAATTCATCGCACTCTACCGCGACGCGATAGGGCGCAACAAAGGCCGTCGCGTTGTGTGGGCGCTCGGGTTCCGCGGACAAGGAGATTATCCCTTTTTCAAGGACGATGAACGCTATGATACTCCCCAAAAACAGGCGGCACTCATTTCAGAGATGCTCACGCTACAAAAGACTCTCGTTGAAGAAATGACCGACGGCCCCCACCATTTCGTTCATTATCTCTATTCGGAAAGTGCAGAGCTATACCAGGCGGGTCATCTCCGCCTGGATGACGACATCGTGCGGGTCTGGTCGGATAATGGCTTTGGCGCTATGCGGCTTCGACGCGAGTGGGGACCCGAGAAGGGTGTCCCTTCTCTGCCTTTGGCGAGCGACCCCTGCCGGTCTCTTGGCGTATATTACCATCTCAGCTTCCACGATCTGCAGGTTTCTGCCAAGCTGGCACCTCTTGTCTCTCCAGAACTCATTGCACAGCAATTCGGGGCGATCGGTCAGGCCGGTCACCTTGACTTGCTGCTGCTGAATGTCGGGAACATCCGCCCACATATTTTTGGCATTGAGCTCATCGGCAAATTGCTGAGCTCAACAGCAGAGACATCGCGCGATCTCGTCTCGGAATGCTATCGCACCTATACCCACCGGCATTTTCCAGGGTTCGAGAGCGAGGTGCAGATGCTCATGGAAAGGTACTATCGGGCGCCGTTTCAGTATGGCGAGTTCTGTGATGAGAAAGCTGGGGAACAAGTCTATCACCACACGCTCCGGAATTGCATCAAGGGCGTTCTGAAGCATGAGTCCATCGTGCACCTGCTCCAATTCATTCCGAACGCTCCTCCCGAGAACGTCGGGTGCTTTCGTTGGTTGCTGGCGCATGCGGAAGAGTCGTTACCCGGCTGGGAATCTTTGCACCAGGATGCCAAGGCGATTCATTCGACCCTAGCGGGTCACGCCGCCCGATATTTCGGCGACTCGGTCCGCATGGCCATCGACTACACTTACTATTCCTGCATTGGATTCGTGAGCGGACTTAGGGGCTTGCTGGCCTATGGTCAGTTGGATTACAGGGAAGCATTTTGCCTATTCGCTCATGCTAAAAAGGCGATGGAACAGGCTTGGCAGGTCTTAGCGTCCTGCGAACATGGCAAGTGGCTTCATTTCTATCGCGGTGAATGGCTGACGGATACGCGCGAAACGATCCGTCAATTGGAAACAATCCGGGGGATGGCCAAAATCATGGGCGACACCGATACCTGGCGCTCGCGATGGATGATGGATGCTTTGCGACTCAAAACCAGGAGCATTCAGACACTCGCTCAGGCAACGACCGACTATGATCGTCTCGCGGGCGCGCTCTGTGCCCCGCCGGGGGACGATGCAGACGAGAACCTCAGCATCCTGCGATAGCCGTCTCAGGTGGCCAGAGCGTCGTCTACAACCGAATAGACTATGATTGATTGTGCCGCATACGTCGATTGACACCCAAGCGGCGTGGGGCAAATCCGGCTGGCACGGTTGGGTGTATGGCTGGAAACTGCAGCTGGCGGCTACGGTTTCCGTGGTCTGGATCCCACTGTCTGCTTATCTGACCCCCGCCAGTGTGGCCGACAATGACGAAGCCGTGATCCTTGCCCTATGCCACGACCTGCCCCCAGAGCTCCGCTTCATTTTGGACGATCTGGAAGGGGTGATCGTCAAAACCCCTGCGGTGAT